>JAFEBR010000927.1 GCA_018242565.1 Planctomycetota bacterium
GTGCTGGATTTGAGTCATATCACGTCGCTGATTCCGTCGGCGACAGGACATTCGACTTACATTCGGGCGTACAGCGGGGGGCATGTGCTGCTGCCCGGCCTGACGTCGATCGACCACAACAGCGTCATTGTTTACGCCCAGGATAACGGGAGCCAGATTGACCTCTCGCATCTGACCACCTGGACCGGACGGTCGCTTATTAACGGTCGGGTCTCGAGTCTGCAGGTTCTCCCCAACGCAATTATCATCGCGGGCACAAGCTCACTTCTCGTTGAGAACGTGTCGATTTCGCTCGCGATCGATTCCCAACTTGTGGTGAGCACTCTCGAATTGGCGACTGGCAGTACTCTGGAGGGAGAGGGCCGAGTCGTTGGGAATCTGATCAATCGAGCCGGCAGTGTCTCTCCAGGGGGTGGGGTTGCCGGTCAATTGACGATTACAGGTGATTTCGTCCAGTTGTCCGGGGGCCGACTCGAATTGCAGATTGGGGGAACGATTCCTGCCATTCAACATGATCTACTGGCGATTCAAGGCCGTGCCTCACTTTCGGGAACGGCCGTCCTGACGGGCATCAATAACTACTTTGCCCAACTCGGACAAAGTCTGCGCGTCATTACGTTCAACTCCCGCTCGGCGGATGTGCCCACATATATGGGGCTCAACTTGGGGGGTGACGCCGCCCTGACACCGCAATTGACGCCTACCAACCTCACGTTCACGGTCGGCTTTGCCTCAGGGCCAGCGGTGACCGCGATCACACCCTCGAACAGTGCACTGGAGGCTGACGCCGCCGATGCGCCGTTTATCGACGTCACCTTCAGCAATTCGGTTGACCCGAGCACGTTCACCGCCGCCGATATCAGTCTTACCGACAGCGACGGTCACGCTGTGGCTTTTGAGGCCCCCGTGGTCGTTCCGGACACGGAAAGCACCCGCTTCCGAATTCGGCTGGCACGCGAGTCGTTCCACAACGGAACGTACACCATCACCATCGGGCCCGATGTCGCCGACTACGTCGGCAACGCGATGAACCAGAGCGGCAACGGGGCCAATGGTGAAGTCAATGATGCGTTCACCGGTTCGGTGGAGTTGACCGCTCCCGATCTGGTTGTCCAGAACGTCAGCGTGTCTGCGTCGTCCGCCAATTTTGGAACCTCGGTCGATGTGACCTACACCATCACGAATGCCGGTTCCGTCTCCGCCGCCGGGGCCTGGAGCGATCGAGTCTATCTGTCGCGAGATGCGATCTGGGATGCGACCGACATCGCTTTAGGTTCGCTCTCGTCGGCCGCGGTCAGCCCGCTGGCCGCCGGTGCGGCAGTCGAGCGGACGCTGGACGTGTTCTTGCCCGAACGGGTCGATCTTCCGACCGGCAACTACTACCTGCTGGTGCGGGTCGATGCCAGCCAGTCAATCGGCGAGACGAACGAAGCGAACAACCTGACCGCGATCCCCATGTCGCTGACTCGTCTGGCGGTGCGATTGTTGCCGGGCGACAACTTCCAGCAGGCTCCGTTGCGGACGCGCACGCTGGTCTTCAGCCAGGCCCTGGATCCCCAGATCGGCCTGGGGACGATCACGCTCACTGGCCCCTCGGGCGAGACGATTCCCATCACCGGAATCACCGGGAGTGGCGCACGCTACACGGTGTCGTTTGCCCCGCTCGTCAATCCCGGGGCCTATGTCCTGGCTGGCGGTGCCGAGATCACGAATGTGGACGGTATTCCGATCGACGGCGGCTTCAGTGACTCGTTCACGCTGCTCGCCGACGTCTCCGCACCCACGATCACGAGTTTTTCGCCAGTCGGCCCGCGCAATACCGACGTGACGAAAATGCAGGTCACATTCAGTGAAAGTCTGTTACTCAGCAGTTTCACCACTGCGGATGTCGCGATCAACGGGCCCGCCGGCATCGTCAACCCAACCGCTGTCTCAGTCGTTGCCGGCAGCGACGACCGCACGTTTGACATCACGCTACCGTCGCAATCTGTCGAGGGAGATTACACCGTCACCGTCGGCCCCCAGATCACCGACCTGGCTGGTAATCGGCTCGCTCAGGCTGCCTCGTTCAGCTTCACGATCGACAAAACCGGGCCGCGGGCTCTCTCTGCCAGTCCCACGGGCCTGCTGAAGGTGAATACCGATCACGTCGATGTCACGTTCAGCGAAGCCCTCGGCAGCCTGACGGCCGCGGATATCTCTCTCAACGGCCCGAACGGGGCGATCGCGGTGGGGACCCCTGCCTTCGTTTCCGGGACGACCTATCGGATCCCGTTTGCGAAACAGACGACTAGCGGCGATTACACGTTGACGATTGGCTCAGGGGTGCGCGATCTGGCCGGGAACACTCTCGACCAGGACGCCGACGGAATCCCGGGCGAGGCCGGTGACGATCAATTCACCACCACGTTTTCCCTGGCACTGGGCGATCTGGTCCCCGGGCAGCTTGCCGCGCCGACGACAGCGATCGCCGGTCAAAAGGTGACGGTCTCGTGGACGACGAGTAATCTCGGGACTTCGGCCGGCGCGCTACCCTTGAAAGAAATTGTTTATCTCTCCGACGACACGACCATTGGCAACGACCGGTTCATCGGAGAATTCTCTTTCGACGACATCGGAAGCCACACGGTTGACATCACGATTCCGACGTATGGCCAAGGCTCTGGCGGGCAGGTTTACCTGGTGGTCGTCAGTGACACCGGGGACGCGGTGGCTGAGACGGACGAGACGAATAACGCCGCGATTGCCGGCAGCCCGATCGATGTTCCACTCACCTTGTCGGTGACGCTGTCTTCGTCGTCAACGCGAGAAGACGCCAGTGCCCCCCTGCGGGGTGTCGTCATGCGAACGGGAAGCACGAACAGTGCGCTGGTCGTCACCCTCGCATCGAGCGACACCACGGAACTTACTGTCCCGACGACCGTCACGATTCCCGCCGGTCAATCGGGCGTCGCGTTCCAAGCCACGGCCGTTAGTGATCATACGCCTGATGGAAACCAGTCGGCCACGGTGACTGCCGCTGCGGATCAGTTCCTCTCGGGGGGCACCGACGTCACTGTTCTCGACGTCGACAAGGAGCAGCTGACGCTGGACGTTTCGGCCCATGAAATGGCCGAAGGTCGCGCTACGACCGCGACCCTCACCCGTGCAGTTGCTACGGACCAGCCTCTGGTTGTCTCGCTAAGTGGCAGTACCAGTTCGCGAGTCAGTTTTCCGACCTCGGTCGTCATTCCGGCGGATCAGACATACGTCACCTTTGCGGTCTCATCGTTTAACGACGATCTTCCGGAGACGCCGCAGACGATCAATATATTGGCCTCGGCTCCGAATACGATCGATGCCAGTGTGAGTGTAATTATTAGCGACGACGACACTCCCCAACTCGCGTTCACGGTAAACCGCACGGTCGTTGCAGAATCTGCCTCGAACCCAGCACTTTTGGCAACAATCCGCAGGGCGTTTGTTTCCAACAATCCCCTGACGGTACGGATTAACGCGATCGATCCCAGTCGCGTCATTGCCCCGGCAACCGTGATCATTCCAGCCGGACTGTCTAGTGTTTCGTTCAACATGAATGTCGTGAATAACTCACTGGTGGATGGCGACCACGACGTGACAATCGACGCGTACGGTGTTTTTCCAGCCGATGGAGCGATGATTACCGACAGCAAAGTGTCGCGCACCGTCACAGTCACGGATGATGATGGACCGACGCTCACGTTGGCTGTCGATCACGAGTTTGTGGCCGAAGGGATCGTCGGAGCGGCGCGCGGAACGGTCACCCGAAATACCGACACGACCAATGCGCTGACGATCAACTTGTCGAGCAGCCTCACCACCGAAGCCGCGGTCCCAGTTCAAGTCACGATTCCGGCAGACGCGGCATCGGCGAGCTTTCCTATCGACTCTGTGGCCGACGGTGTGACGGATGGCACGCGCCAAGTGACAATTACCGCCGCCGCTGACGGGTTTTCAACAGGGAGTGTACTGTTGTCGGTGAGTGACCAGAACGTTCCCGACCTGGTCGTCAGCGACGTCACCGTCCCCGCGACAGCGGTGACCGATTCAACCGTCGATATCGGGTTTCGAATCAAGAACCTCGGCTTGGCCGACGCATCAGGCACAATCACCCAATTCGTGTATCTTTCGACGGACCCCGTGTTGGGGAATGATACCCTGTTGAACTCGTACACGTTTACAGGGAATTTGCGGGCCAGCGACCCTCTGAACACTTTTGCGCAAACTGTACCGATCTTACTGCCAAAACAGCCCGGGAGTTACTGGCTGATCGTCGTCGCCGACGCGCTCGACGCGATCTCCGAGGGAGTCGAAAACAACAACGCCCGCGTTTCGGCGACGCCGATTACCGTCCACCCGGCGTATCGCGCCACAGTGGCCACCGATCTCGAAACCTCGCCAGTGAATACGCCCGTGGAACTGCATGGGTACGCGACAAACACGCTGACAGAAGGCCCGGCCCCGTTTGTTCTCGTCAACATCGACATTACCGTTCGTGGTTTCCGGCGGACAATCAGCGCAATTACCGACAGCAACGGCAACTTCAGCACTGTGTTTAAGCCCTTGCCTGGTGAGGCGGGGCGCTATGGCGTTGTCGCCTATCACCCAGGCTCAACGGCTGGGGAGACGCAAGACAGCTTTGCACTCATCGGTATGAGTGCCGACCCCGCCCAACCATCCGTCAAGCTGATCGAAGGAGCCGATTCGACGACGCGAACAATCACGCTCACGAATCTCGGTGACGTACCACTTACGGACATGACTGTTCAAGTCATCTCCGCACCGGCAAACGTTTCGGCCACAGCGAAACTCGGGGACGGCTCCTCAAATCCATCACTGCCGGGTATGGGATCGCTCACCCTGTCGTACACACTGCAGACCAGCAACGACAGTGTGGCCAATGCCTCGCTCCTTTTCCGTGTCGCGACTGCCGAAGGAGCCACGCTGGATGTGCCGGTGGCGATTACGGTTGAAGCATTACGTCCACGCCTCACTTCGTCAATCGATCGAATTGAAGCCGGCATGGTGCGCGGTGAGCAAAAACTTGTGAATTTCACCGTCACAAATGAAGGGGGAGCCGAATCAGGCCCGCTGGAGTTGCGACTGCCGGACGTTCCCTGGATATTCAGCGCAATGGGCACGTCAATTCGGTCGCTCCAACCCGGTGAATCGACGTCGATCGTCATCCAACTGCTGCCCGATACAGCATTGGCTCTAGGCGAATATGTCGGGACGATCAATCTCGCGGGGGCCACTACGGAAAACTCTTTCGTCAGCCTAACGCAACCCTTCAAATTTCGACATGTAAGCGCCGCTATCGGTGATCTGGAAGTCGATGTAATCGACGAATATACGTACTACGCCGACGGTATGCCCCAAGTGCAAGGGGCGACCGTCAACGTTCTTCGCCCATACACTCGCGCATTAGTTGCAATCGGAACGACCGACAAAGCTGGTCACATAGACTTCGGCAACTTACCGGATGGTCCTTATATACTACGCGTTACCGCAGATAAACATGACACTTTTGAAAAGTCGTTTGAAATTAATGCGGGTCAGTTAACATCCGTCTCCGCATTCTTGTCACGCCAGACCGTGAAATACACTTGGACTGTTACGCCAACAGACACGACCGACA
>JAFEBR010000928.1 GCA_018242565.1 Planctomycetota bacterium
ACGCAAACGCCGATTCAATTGTACCACGTTAACCTCCGAGAAAAGAATTGAACTAGGGATTGACAAAAAAATCCGAATCTACTCGCGAACCAAAACTCCGCCAAACGTTTAAATCTATCGACTGGGAAATGAATTTGAGATGCCCGTCGCCGAATAATAAATTGACGCCATTGGTGTGCGCGCTGCCTGCCGACACGATTGCGGTTTGGACGTCGGAGCCGTTGTAGCAACTCGGTTCGCCAGGCCCGAGGACATGGTTGTACATGGTGTAGGAAATATCTCCCTTCGTCCACGGTCTTCCGCGACCAAAACCATCGCCCTGCCAGCCGAAATCCCGCGGAAATTGCGGAATCGCAGCACAGTTTGAAGCGAACTCATCCAATTGGTGCGGCTCGCGATAAACCGCCGGCGTGTTCCAAGATGTACGTAATCGGGCGAACGTACCGTCGCCGTACAATATCTCCGACACGGCGGCCGTATTTGACAGGCCGTCGACCACGTCTCTCGCTCGAATCGGGCCGTCTCGACGCGGGGGTCCCGCTGGTGAAATGTGCCGGAACAATCCGTTGTAACCATATTTCAGAACTCCGGTTCCGGCATTTCCCGCATAGCTTGTTGCTACCTGACCCGGTAACGCCGCGGACGAAACCGCCGGGGCTGACTCAGATGGGCACAGAAAAATCGGAAGCTCGACGTTTCTCAATGCCTTGTCGTCGCGTTTTACGAAATTGTATGCTTGAAAAAGTTCTGCTTGCTCGAGAAATGGCAATAGCACAACATGCATACTTGCGCCGTACGAACCCCCAGGTGGAAACATTCCGTGCGTGCTTTCATACGCTCCGACAGCGATACCGATTTGTCGGAGGTTTGAAGCACATTGCATTTTACGAGCCCCCTCGCGGCTGGTCTGCATTGCAGGCACGAGAAGTGCAGCCAGAATGCCAAGAATTGCAATGCAAACGACGAGTTCCACGACAGTTAACGCGGCTCGGTCAATTGGACTCGTGTTACACCATCTACGAAGCGCCATCATGATCTACGGCAAGGGGTTGCATCTGGATACTCCGTTAAATCGGATCCCGCGGCGGCATGCTCGCTTCTACCAATAAAATAACTCGGAATCTGTCCGCACCTGCCGCAGAAAACCTTCGTAAATCGCGAAATTTGCAACTTTTTTTCCAAGGTGTTTGACCCGCGCGGCAAACGAGGGTATCATCGTATTAAAGATTGGGCTGCCGAATCGTGCATTGAGGGCTGGATTAATTGAGCAGCGAGCGTCCGCCATGCGGGCGGGGGTGCTAATTTGGATCGCATTGTGTTTTTGGTGCGCCGAATCGAAAACGGCGATCGACAGGCAATCGAGTTGCTATGGAGATCGACTGAGAGGCGGCTGAGAAAGTATTTCGTACAGAGGTTCCGGGGCAGGCCGTCTCTGATGGATGACGAAGAGACTCTGGCGTCTGACACGTTCGTTGTATTGTACCAGCAGATTGCCTCTGGCGCGTTTCGTCGGGTCTTTACGGAGTCGCATTTCTGGGCGATCATCAATACCGTCGCCAACCGGCGGTACATTGATAAACGTCGAACCGCTAATGCCTTGAAAAACGGTGGGAAAGTGCAGTTTGAGCCGGCTGACTCGCTTTTGGCTTGTGCGTCCCGTGATTTGCGAATCGAAATCATCGGCGAACTTGACGAGGAAATTGCCGAGACGATTCGCGCGTCCCACGACTTACTACTGGGGAGAATCTACGAACTACTTAAGGATCATTTCACGCGAAGTGAGATTGCTGAGGCGCTGCATGTTTCGCAGGACACGATCGATCGCAGACTTAAATGGCTGGCGCAAGCACTGTTCGCACGCACTGGGTATCATACAGCCTCCGCGCGGAAGCGAATTGGTTCGCCGGCCGATGACTGCCCCGGCAAACGGCCATTGCCGAGAAATTCTTAGAATCTGAAGATCAGACTATAAATCCGCATTTTCCACTCGGGGACGCAGTTCTCCGGCGATTCTGGAGAGGCCCAAAGCGACTCCCCCGTCAGCGACACGGAGCCACCCGCCGCGCCGCAGAGTGAATCAGCCTTATTCTCCTGAGTCTTCGCACGAATTGTTGGCTCGAACCGTATTTGATCCATATCAATGCACGAACGCCGGTGCGTTCGCCTCCAGCCATGTCTTGAGTTCGGTATTCGATTCGAACTCTGCTATCTCGATGCGGTCGATGGTGGGGCCGGACTCGCCGACCTGCCGGATTTCTTCCGCGCTCATTTCCCGCAGCCAGACGATGCGGTGACGTTGCAGGCCGGAGGTGGTCAGATTCGTAGTCGTGTCGCTTAATGGCCTGTCGAGATTGCTGCCCCGGATCAGCACCAGGTAAACGAGATCGCCCGAGAATTTCAGCAGCAGCCCGTTGGACGGATTGAACTTCCACTCACCCAGCCAGGCATACGGAAACCACGTGCTGTTGCCGTCCTGGAAGCGGATTTCGATCGCATCGGCGCGCTCGCGGATGCCCCGTAGGTAGCCGAAGGCCGAGCAGGAACCCTCGCCACACTCATCATCGGTTTCCTTGCCGCGGCGCGGCCCCTGAAGTTTTCTGATGTAACGGGAGTCTCCGTTCATTCCGTCATGCGGTGTTTTGCCGTTATCGCTCATGACCGGTCTCCCGCGTGCGGATCAGGGCTCATGTTCCCTGGAAGTACATTGATCCTTGAGCTGAATAGCCCAAAACCGCGTGCGAAGGCCAGCCGGTTCCGGTTGTTTCGCCGTGGCGCTGGTGCCGGCACCCCGGCCAGCTCGGTGGCCGACATGGATGTGTCGAGCCGCTTCATTGCTCGCAGCAATTCATAGCGGTCATCGGTGAATATCACCGCCTGCTCCTTGCCCCTCGTCACCGCCACATACGCCGTCCGCTGGTTGGTGGCCGGCAAGGACTGGCTGGAAAGCCCGACAAATACCTTGTCGACGGTGACGCCCTGGCTGGCCTGGCTGGTGACGACATAGCCGTGGGTTACATGGCCGAAGCCCTTTGCGATGATCCAGCCGTGATCGACGATGATGTCGCCTTGCCGGGTGAATCCCTGGACGGTCATAAGCGAGCCATTGGAGAGGCGATGTTTACCGTCCTTGGTCGTGCCGCCTGCCGTAATGCGAATCCTATCGCCCGCCCCCAATGCAAGCTGCACCGGGCGGTAGACCTCGATCCGCTCAGCCAACTCGACGGGAGGGGTTTCACCTTCGCGGACGATAAGCCGGGTGCCCTTGCTGTAGCCCATGGCATTCTGGCGGAACTGCACCAGGTCGCCGGGAGAATATTCCGTGGCGTCGGACTTCTGGGCATCGGTCAGGTGCAGTGGAACCCAGGCGGTGATGACATGCTCCTGGTTCAGCATCCCGCATGCCTTCAGCCCGTCGCGGATGGCAGCAGTGATACGCTCGCCTTCGGCGTGCGTCGGCGAGACGACCAGTACCGATGTCTTTCCGCCGCCTGGCCCGCGCTCACCGGCGGCGGAAAGATACGCCGCCGCCAGCAACTGGTTGCGGTCGGTGTCCGATTGCTGTTTGATCCAGCCGAGCTTGTCTAACTCGTCGAACGCCTCTTCCGTCCGCCCCTCGCTCAGCGCTTTTGCCGCTTTCTTGTAGTCTCCCTGCTGGCGGAGTATCTCGGTGACTTCGGCCACCGGCAATCCCGCCCGTTCCTCAAGAAGCTTTAAGGGCTCGCCCGCCGTGACGCTTCGGTGTTGCCGGCGGTCGCCCACCAGGATTACGCGGGCATTCTTCTCCTCTGCCACAGCGAAGACGCTCTGCATGTCGAGGGTGCCAAGCATACTTGCTTCATCAACCAGGATGACGCCATCGCGGGCGGCTTCCTGCATCTCAATATCCTTCAGAAACCGTGCCACGGTGTCGGCATTGGCGAAGCCTGCCTCCTGCCGCAGCACCTCCCGGCTGGCTTTCACCGACTGAGCGATGGCGACCCGCGGCCGTCCGGCGGCAGAGAGCGCCTCGCCGATCTCCTGCTCCAAAGTGGTCTTTCCCGTTCCCGCGACCCCACGGATGATCATCACCCGGTCACGCGATCCCAGCACATGCCGCACGGCCGCTTTCTGCCCGTCGTTGAACCACATTCGGGTGCAGGGGCGCTCGGGGTCGCCCAGCGGCCGGCACCGCCCACGGGAATTCCGGGCGAAGGCGACAAGCCGTGTCTCCAGCGACAGCATCTCCTTCGTCGTCGCCATCGGTCGTCCCTCGAAGTCACTGCGGATCAGGGGACGCCGGCCAAGCTCGCCGGCGGTGTCCTCGACGGTGACCGAACCCAGGCCGCGTTTGAGGGCTTCGGTAAGCAGCTTCCTTTCCGGCACCACGGCATCGCGCACGAAGCAATGCCGGGTGGCATGATCGACCGCCTGTCCCTCGCTTCGCTCAGGCCTGTCGACGACTTTCTCACGGGCCTGCACCGCCGCCAATAGGCCACGCTCCTTCTCGGTAAGACGGGAATCCCATTCCTTGCGTAATGCATCCCAGTCAAGTGCCTTGCCTTTCCTCTCCCGCGTTTCAGCTCCGAGTTCCGCCTTTCTCTCCGGGTCAAGGATGCCGCGCTGCTCGGCCACCTGCTCGATGAGCGTCGTCCGCCGGGAGAAACGTTTCAGCAAATCTGCCGGTATCCCGGCCACCTCGAAATCATCCCGCTTCCTGGTTACACCGAACCCAAGCTCCTGGAGCCGATTGGCCAGCCGCACCCGGAAGGCCGCCTGGAAGTAGGGAGCGTCGCGTTTTAGCTCGCGGAACTGCCCGGCCTTCCAGCGATCTTCCTTTTGGTCCCAGGTCGTATTGAATACGAAGACATGGGCATGCAATTGCGGATCGGGCAGCCCGTCCACCGGGCGTGACGTGGTATGGATGAACTCCGCCCAGACCATGTTGCCGGTCGTCCGGTCGCTATCCTGGCCGCCCTTGCGGATACGGGTTTTCATCTCGGCTTCCATCTCCCGCATGGTTTCATCGACGGAAGAACGGAAGGCTTCGAGAATGGTCTCATCCCCGCTCATGGCATAGAGCAGGGAGACCGACTTGGACACCGAAAAGGTGAAGTCATAGCCGACGGTACGTTCGGTACGGGTTCGCACCGTGAGGGGCTTGCCGGTACGGGGATAGAGATTGTCGCACAATCGCTCGAAGGAAGGCTTGTCAACCGTGCCGGAAAGGCCGAGGCGCTCCGCCGCCTTGCCGCCCCAGACTCCC
>JAFEBR010000092.1 GCA_018242565.1 Planctomycetota bacterium
CGGTTTGTCAGGGTGATGACATTCGTGTGTATTCACAAATGCCTGATAAATGCTTGGGCCTCGATCTCGGAGCCCGCCAGATAGATATGATCAGAATTGCGAGTGCGGTACACACGGCTGATCGCTGGGTGCTTCGTCGATCTGCTAACAACTATGTGCGAAATCCCGCGATTGAACTTGAGGTGCTGGATCCTCAATTTTGGTCGCGCGCGGAGACGATGAGCATGCTGAAACACTGCGTTGATTTTGTGAGCGGAGGGGACGACTGGAGCTTCTCATTCTGCAGATCGCATCGAGAGCGCCATATGCGACACCGCCGGCTCTTTCGGGGCGGAGATCGCCACGCACTGGTTGCGCCTTACAGCGGGGGGTTGGATTCGTCCACAGGGCTCGCTCTACGTGCTATGCAGCAGCCCGATCGGCTGATCGTTCCGGTTACCGTCCGACATCAGATGGCGAAAGCGGAGCTTCTGCGTCGGCAGTTCAAGTTCATGTTAGAGTCCAGAATCTTGAAGAAATCACATTTTAGCCAGTACCAAGCAGGGTCCTTCATCCGCAACCAAAAGATGAAGCGTGATCGTGGCGTGCAATTTAGGGAGACGACCCATCGTTGCCGCGCTCTGCTCTTTATGTCGATAGCCGGTCTGGTTGCCGCCTCTTTTGGCGCAGAAGAAGTTGAAGTATTTGAGTCAGGTATTGGCGCCGTGAACTTTCCGCTTGTGCCAAGCCCCGCAGGTTTCCGGACGACGCGGAGTACGCACCCCCATTTTTTACGACTCTTGTCGACGCTGCTTAGCCATGTGAACGAGTCGCCCATCAAATACGTATTGCCGTTCGCCGGCCAAACAAAGGCCGAAATGGTGGCCATGCTCAAAATGAATAACCTCGATGAGTTAGCTCGTATGTCGGTGTCTTGCATAATGCATCCGCTCAAGCGCAATGGGTGGCAACAGTGTGGTTATTGCCCAGCGTGTGTGTTTCGTAGGTATGCGTTGATCACGGCTGGTATTGCGGAGCAAGAGAATTCATATGCTGTAGACCTTTTTCGGGAAATTGATCCGAAAACTTCGATTCCTGATAAAGCGATTCGGTGTGTACAGGCATTCCATGACCAGGTTTCATGTTTACATGAATTGGAGTTTGGAATCGTACCTTCTTGTTTACGCCGACATTTAAGATGCACTGGTGCTGCGGAGACTGAGGAACAAGTTGCTGAGTACGCCCGTGTTCATTTGAAGTACCGCAGAGAATGGTTGCGAATCGTCGCCGAAGCTCAGCGCCGGAATTTTCCCTGGATAAGACAGGGCAACAGCGGTGGTGTTCCAACGGGGGCGGCATCATGATGACCGATGCTTTGTCGCCACGTCTGGTCGGGCAGCGGCTCGCTGAGTCGCGAAAAGAACGTGGAATCAAACAAGAAGACGCCGCCGAAGCCATCGGCGTGAGTCGTCCGACGTATATTGCCATCGAGAAGGGAGAACGCGCGGCGAAGCCGGCTGAAATCATTAAGCTGGCGGCTTTATTCGGGCGGCCAGTGAATTACTTTGTACGTACGACCGAACCCGTGATCGACTTTCAACCCCATTTTCGGGTGGCGTTGGAAAAAGTCAGGCCCGCCGACGCGGCGCAACTGCAGCAAGCGATTTCTGAATTCAAGCTGTTCGTTGAGAATTATGTTGACCTCGAAAAGCGCATGAAGGCGCCGGTGGGGATGAACTATCCACCCGCCATCGAATTGAATGCCCGCGTCAACGTCTCGGAATTGGCGGAAGATGTCGCCACGCGAGAACGACAGCGGCTGGGACTGGGAGACCAGCCGCTTGCCGACATCCGCCGCCTGTTGGAGTCAGAGGTCGGGGTGCGCATCTTCTTTCTGCGCCTGCCTGCGATGTATGCCGGATTGTACCTCTTCGTCGATGGCCTGGGGGGCTGCCTGCTCATTAACAGCGTGCATCCGCCGGAAAAGCAGCGTGCCTCAATTGCCCACGAATATGCGCATTTTATTGTAGATCGTTATACGGCGGGGATCGACTATCTGACTACGCTGAGTCGGAAGCCTGCAAATGAACGGTTCGCCGAGTCGTTCGCGATGAGTTTCCTCATGCCCGCGGCCTCCGTGCGATTCCGATTCAATGAGATCGTCAACGCCACCGGAAATTTCCAGGTGGGCGACTTGGTGAAGCTCAAGCATTTCTATTTCGTGTCGCTGGAGGCCATGGCTCTGCGGCTGGAGTCACTCGGACTGCTCAAGCCGGGCCGTTGGGAGCTTTTGAAAGAGAAGGGGTTACCAGTTCGCGAGGCTGAGAAGCGGCTGGGCTTAATTCGTGCGACTCGCCCTGAACCGGCTTATCCCGAGAGGTACAAGTTTCTGGCCGTGCATGCGTATGACCGAGGCGAGCTGACGGAAAAGGAACTGGCGAATTATTTGCGCTGCGATGTGTGGGAAGCCCGGCGGATTGTTCAGGAGTCGATGGCCAGCGTGGAGGTCGACGAACAGGGACATCCTCAAACGGTCGAGGCGGATTTTGAAGCCTCGTTATTGGTTGAACCTGCCTGATGAATGGACCGGAGCCAGAGATGAGGGCCGTGATCCTCGATGCCTGTGGCACACTGAATCTCGTTGCCAGCGGGCAGTTCACCTCCATCCTCAGTGTCTTGAGGCATGACTGGTACATTCCCGTCGCCGTCGAGCAAGAGACGCAGACCTATCGACAGCCTGATCCCGAGGATCCCGAGCAACTTGTGAAAGTGCCGATTGATCTTGCGCCGGCCATCAGCCAGGGTTTACTGAAGCGCTGCGCCTGTGAGACGGATGAAGAAACGGCCCTCTATGTGCAGCTTGCTGCTCGAATCGGTGACGATGGCGAGTCCATGGGGCTGGCGATTGCCCGATGTCGAGGTTGGGCCGTCCTCACCGACGACAAGAAAGCACGACGGATCGCGACCGAGTTGGGTGTCGAGGTCCTCGGCACCGCGGAAATCCTGCGCGCCTGGGTAGAAACGGTTCATCCGCTGGCTGCAGAACTGGCCCTCGTCCTGCAGGCGATTGAACGCTTTGCAAATTACCGGCCGAAACCTGGCACTCCCCTCGCGGATTGGTGGCGGAAATCCACGGGATATTGAAAAGTGACCCAACCTGCCCAACCTGAACCGCAGCCGATCGCGAGTTCCAATCGCTCAAGTCTGCCTGGTCCCGACGATTCGTGTGATCGCCCCGGGTGCCCGTGGTCTCGCATTCTGAAATGGGTGGCACTTGGTCTCATTCTCGTCGTGCTGAGTGTCGGCGGGATGCAGGTTTACCAGGGAGTCTCGGTGTCGATCGAGGCCGAGCACAATCTGCACGCGACCATTTATGTCATTCGTCTCGTCGAGCAATTCGTGTCCGAGAAACAGCGTTGGCCCCGTACGTGGCAGGAATTGGAAGCGCTGCCGTTTCCGAACACCAGACCCACGCCGGGGAATGACGAACTGTCGGTCGTGCGCATCGGCGGTCAGCACGGCTACGAGTGGCCCGCTGCGTCTCAGGAACTGCAGCAGCGCGTCCAGATCGACTTTGGCATCGATCCCGCAACGGTTTCCACGCAGGATCCAGAGACGTTCACCGCGATTCAACCCATCGGGCCGTCTTACGAATACCGCCATTACGGATTCGTCCACTCGTTGCAGGACACCATTCGCCAAGCCACCCAGAACACTCTCCGCTCTCCGGCGGAGTAGTGTCTGGTTCAGTTCGCGTCTACTGCTCGTGATACTCCTCAGTCCGAAGCCTGCACGGCGGCGGCGGGGGTTTTGGCGATCGGCGTCTTGCCACCCGACAACGACAGCAGTCGTCGCGATTCCTTCAAGAGGAATTTCGCATCTCGAAAGGGTTCGTAACCGATGTCCTGCCAGCGGACCAGGCCGTTGGCGTCGATCAGGAAGGTTCCGTGCAACGGTTTGCCCTCGAAGTCGTCGAATGCGCGGAAGGCCTTGAAGGCTTCCAGTCCGGAATCCGACGCGAGCGGGAACGGGAAGGATCCGCCGGCTTTGTAATTCTCGATCGACTTCGCCAGCCCGGCATCGTCGTCACTGCTGATGGCAATCAGCGAGACGCCGGCGTCTTCAAACTCTTTGACCATGGGGGCAAACGCCTGCAACTGTTCGGCACAGTGCAGGCACTGGTAGCCCAGATAGAAGATCACAATGACCGGCCGGCCCCGATACTCGGCCTGGCTGACGCGGCCTCCCTTGCCATCGCCGGCGCTCCATTCCGGAACGGGACCTGGTTGCCAGTGCAAAGGCCCCAGCGACTCAAGCGAGGGACGAACACCCACATCGGTTGACGCGACAGCCGGCAGTCGCCAGTCGGCGGGCAGGTTGGCCGCAGCGGCGACCGGGGCCAGACGGCTCAACAAGGGCACATCCAGGTCGGCGTGGGACGCCATTTTTCGCAGGTCTTCAAACCGCTCGCCGGCTTCCTTCTTTTCACCGGCCATCCACAGGATTTCGACCAGTTGTGCCAAAGGCTGTACCTGCTGTTTGTGTGAGTTGATCAGTTCGCGAGCACTCTTCAGAGCTGCTTCGCGGTCCCCGGCGAGGTATTCGACCTTGGCAAGATAGCCGGCGCTAATGCCCCCCGCTTTGCGAAAATGCGGGAGCCCCGCTTTGTAGTCTCCCTGCGCAACGGCAGCATGCCCTTTCAGTTCTTCCACCGCGAGTTCGAACGGTTTCAAACGGCCATCTTCTTCCGCGGTCGGACCGACAATGGGATCGGGGCGCGGCTCGCCCGTTGGTGAGGGAGCGGGGGCCTGCGTGACGGTCGTGGCCGGAACGAGTTCTTCGATATTCAATTTCCAGCGTTCCGTCTTCAAACGCTCTTCCAGATCGGCCAGACGCTGCAGGCCAGTGGTCACGTCACCTTTGCGAAAACTCGCCGTGCCCAGCAGGCGCAGACGTTTGATCTGTTCGCCATTGTCTTCAGTCGGTTCCAGGTAGGGGGAATTGCACAGCGCGATCAATTCGTCCCACAGTTCATAGCGGACGAGTTCGTCGAACAGTCGCATCCGGCCAAAGTAGGCACTCTTTCCACCCGTGAGGGTGTTGTACTGGGGATGCCGGGGCAATTCGACCAGATTCTTCGCCACCGACAACCCCTTGCGGATCTGCCCCAGATGACTCAAGTCGCGGACCAGCCATTCGTTGTTGTGAGCGTAGTTATGAATCTGATCGGGGAAGATCCGGTCGCGCATCATGTAGGCATGATCGACGCGGGCCGAGGCTTCCTGCTGCCAGACAGAATCCTGGTAGCGCTGCATCTCGGAGTAGATATGCCCCGACATGTGCCACATGTGGGCGATGCCCGGAGCCGACTGACCGCACAACGCCGACGACGGCAGCGCCAGCGTCGGTTGCACGTAATTCCACAGGTGAATGCGGTAATGGTGACAGGGATGCATCGGTTCGACCGCATGCACTTCTTTCAGCAGCGCGTCGATCGACAGGTGGCTGGAGATCGGAATGCCGTGATCGCGATTCAACCAGAGTTGCAGTCCGAGAAATGCCTTGGCTTCGATGTCCTGCGGAAACTTGTAAATAATGCGTTCCAGGGCCTTGGCGTAGCCTTCGTGGCGCTCTTTGTCTTTATCTTTCTTGGCGTCCGAATGAAATTCTTCGAGCGCGTCGATGTACATCTTTTCGCGTTCGGTCACTGGCCCCTTGCGTTTGACGGCTTCCGCGATGAATCCCTTGGCGCGCTTGCCGTTATTCGTGTTGGCCAGAGCCATCCCCCAGTAGGCAATCGCGCATTGCGGATCCAACTGGGCCGCCTGGCGGAACGAACGTTCGGCTTCGAAGTACCAGAATCCATGCAACTGGCCGATACCCTGATTGATGAATTTCTGGGCATCGGGGTGAGTGGTCGTCACCGGGAAATTGACCGGGCCGGTCGTTCCCATCAGGTAGGCCCGTTGTCGGGGGCCCTCGTTGAACGATTCGCCATGATACGAGTGGCCGTGTGCGGGTTGCGGCTTACCTGCGTCCTGGGCAACCGGGTCGGCGGCGAACAGGCCACTGGCCGCCGTCAGGCAGAGGAAACATCCCAGAATGCGACGGATGGGAAAGGCAGGCATCGGTTCTGTTCCAGTTCGGTGTGTGCCGCGCGGAGACCGCCAGGCGATCTTAGGGTGGGAAATTCGGCGTGGATTCAGCTCATTTCTGCAGGTGCCAGGTCAACCTGACGCGTGCCGCGGGAACAGGCGCCCACCATGGCATCTCCGCCGAGTTGTGCAACCGCACACGACCCGGCACACCAGCGTTTCGGTCACACGTCCTTGCCGGAGTGCCCTTCCCGGCCGGGGTGGTGACCTGTCGCCGATCCTGTCCGCAGATCTGTTTTACCCTCGCGATCAGGCCCTGTAAATTGTGCGTCGGTACCAGAAAATTGCGGGACGGCCTGTTTCGGCAGTGGCAGGTGACAAGCGGCAAAACCGGCAGGATCGGCGGCGAACAACCGGCCCAATCACGAAAAAGATGTTCCCAAGGCCAGAGAACTTAGTATGATGGGGAGACCGGACCGCCGCGCGCAGTCCGAAAGGTTGTCGGAAAATCTTGTAGATTTGCAGGGAGAAGTGGCATATGCGACCGGTTCCTTTGGCTTCGCGTCGGCGCAGGGGCTTTACCCTTATCGAAATGCTGGTGGTGATTACCATCATCGCGATCTTGGCGGCGTTGTTGTTGCCTGCCGTGCAGCAGGCCCGTGAAGCGGCCCGTCGTCAGCAGTGCGGCAACAATCTGAAGCAGATTGGCCTGGCGCTGGCCAACTACGAGTCCAAACACAAGATGTATCCCCCGGGAACCGTGAACCTGCTGTACGGTGGCAGTTTCCAGCCGAATGGCTACCGGATCGACTGGTACAGCGAAGCCACCACCCAGCAGATCGGTTTCGCCGGCGGCTTGACCGCTTTTGGCGGTGTGCCCACGACGGTCGCTTTGAATCTGCCGGGTGCCGGGTTGCATGGAACGAGCTGGATGCTGTTTATTCTGCCCGATCTCGACCAGGGCGACACCTACAACATGTGGAACTTCAATTGCAACGTCTGGTACAACGGCTCGTTCCAGTATCCGACGATTATTACGACGCAGACGGGCACGATGACCTACTATCCGGCTCAAACCGAGATCAAGGGGTATTACTGTCCGTCGCGGCGCGGCCACATGGACATTGCCAAGTACAGCAAATGTTACCGGGTTGACCCGAACTGGACCGGGGGCGGCAACGACTACGCTGGTTGTGGCGGATCGGGGCAGTTGTTTGAAGACACGTCGGGTTTCCGCGGCCTGTATGACCTGTTGCCGGCCCAATTGGCGTATTATCCACTGCTGACCTTTTTGCCAGCCTCGGAACATCGCGGTGTCTTCTATGGAAACAGTGCCACCCGCAGCTCAGACATTTCCGACGGCATGTCGAACGTGATCATGGTGGGCGAAGCCATGCGTATGAACGGCACGATGACGGTCCAGAACATGTCGAAAAGTGCCGGGACCGTGACCCCTTCTCCGTTGCAGATCAGCAGTGATGGCTGGGCGTGGGGTGGGGCCGCCACCCTCTTCAGCACCCGTTCGGGAATCAACAAAGGCATCCATTACGACAACCCGGGCAGCAGTCATCCGGGGCAATTGGCGCAGTTCCTGTTTTGCGATGGCAGCGTGCACACGATCACGCCAAACATCAACCTGACCGTATTCGCCAACATGGGTAACATTGCCAACGGAATGGCGATTCCTCCGTACGAATAACAGCATGACGATTCGTTACAAATGCGAAGAGTGCAACGCCGCGCTCGACATCAACGACGATCTCGCTGGCACTGAGGGGAGTTGCCCCCGGTGCCATGTTGTGTTCACGGTTCCGTCGCCTGGCGCGGCGACCGCCGAGCCAAAGCCCAAGTCGAAAAAGCCGGCTGCGACGGGCAAGTTGACGACCGAAGATGAAATCGGCGATTTCCTCAGCGCCGAAGCTCCGTCTCCGGCTCCAGTCGCGCGACGTACGCTGCAGGTCGATTCCGACGACGAGATACCCACGGGCGATGCCGCCGGAGTGGCCGGGGGGGGCAGCAATGACGACGACGATGATGATCCCCTCGCCGACGATCCGCCTCTGTCCCGCAAACCCAGTCGGCCGAAGCACGACAACGAAGAGTCCGACTCAGATCTTGAAACCCGCCCGCAGGCGAAGCCGACTCGTGCCAAAAACACCGGTAAGCCGGCCAAAAAGAAGGACTCGCCCAGTTCGTCCTCGATTGCCAAAAGTTTAATGGGCAAGGGAGAGGCCGCAGTCGAAGAAGAAACTGAGCACGACAAGAAGAAAAAACGTCGTCTGTTCGGCGATCCAAATGCGCGGTCCGGTGGTGAAATCAATTCCATCGGTGAATTGATCCTGGTCACTTTGAAGACCGGCTGGCCCGTGTTGATCGGTATCGCGGCCGTTCTCTACGGTGCGTACTGGATGTACGGTCGCATGGAGAAAAAGCTCGAGGTACCTCCGCTGGCACTTGTGACGGGTCGGTTGACGATCGATGGCAAGCCTGCGGCGCCAGGCACACGCGTTGTCTTTATTCCCGTCGAGTCGGGCAAGAACCTGAAACTGGGGACCTCCGAAGGTTTGACCGATACCAACGGCCGGTATGCCGTGCAGTACACCGCGGAACATCCTGGTGCGGTGATTGGGAAGAACTACGTCGTCATCACCCCGAGTGATCCCTCGCAGGGGATTCCTCCTCGCTACATGATGGCAGGCGAATTGCAGGTCGACGTTGTTCAAGGGGCCAAGCCTTTCGACTTTGAATTGCGATCGGATCCGCAATAAGCCGGCGTTTCGTCCGATTCTTCCCGGGTGACCATCCGCGCGATCAACGGCGAAGTTCGGGTGAGACCTGAACACGCCGCGCGTGCCACTGGAATTGCCAGTGACCCGGGGCTCAGGCTGTCCGCAGCCCGGCGGATGTGGTTTAATTAGCGGCAGGCCCCTCGCGAACCCACGGCTCAGGAGAAGCAGTTCAATGTCCGTTCAAATGATGGCACCCACTGTGGCCCCACGGCCGCATCCGCGCTGGTTGCAGGGGATAATCGTGTTCGGCATTCTGACTTTCGGCGCTTATTCGGCCTGGGAAGATGGCCTCCGGGACCATCTGGCCGCCCAGAATGAGCCCTACCCCGAGTCTCCCGATTCCCCAGTCAACCGCCCGAGTGCCAGTCCGAATTCGCCGGCCGATCCGTCACAGGTTGAACTGGCCGGTGCCGTCGGTTCCCAGCCTGCCGACAAATCGGCGAAGGAAGACCCTGACTCTGCGGCGCGCGCGGCGGCTGAGAAATCGACAGAAAAACCGAAATACAAGGTGGCTAAGGTCACACTCAAAGACCAGCGGGGCAAAGTGATTTATTCGGGCCCCGTCGATCTGACACCCACAATTACCCGCATTCATGCGGGCACTCGCCTTTCGTTCCCGCACGATGGTGTCGTCTTTCAGAATCGAG
This sequence comes from Planctomycetota bacterium, assembly GCA_018242565.1. GTDB lineage: Bacteria > Planctomycetota > Planctomycetia > Planctomycetales > Planctomycetaceae > JACQFH01. Next base: position 9,511 of record JAFEBR010000092.1, read on the forward strand.
AACGCCGCCTGCCTCGCCAGGAGCGAGACTATTATCACGAATACGTGCATCCCACCGACGGGGTGAAAGGCCCCGGGCCGCAGCGGATCGTGACCGGAAAGAACGGCGAAATTTATTACACCTTCGATCATTACAACTCGTTTCTGCAGTGGGATGACGAGCACGGTTGGACGCCTGTGAAATCGAAATGACGCCTGCCTCGCGTGCCGATAGGGACTTTTTCCTGGCACGCCTGTTTTCTCCAGCAATCGCCGTGACTGCTGACTGGCCGCTGTACTCTGATTGATCGCTTCACCATGTCTGATGAGTCTCGGAATTTGACCACGCCGTTGACCATGGTTGCCTACGTTCCGGCCGGCATCCGGACCCGGCAGCAGTTGTTCGAAGCGCTCTCCCGCCAGTTGGCGTTGCCCGATTACTTCGGTAACAATTTTGATTCGCTGGAAGAGTGCCTGCGCGATCTGTCGTGGCTGCCTGCCGGCACGATTGTCCTGCAGCACCGCGAACTGCCCTTCGACCCAGGCAGCACCGATCGCGAGATTTACCTCGATGTTCTGCACGATTGCCAGTCGCACTGGAGGAATCTGGGGACATCCCCCGACCGCTTGCAGGTCGAATTGCCCAAGGCCGACACTGGGCCCGCCCGCCCCGCCAAATAAAAGCCTCGCGGATCCGTTCTGCTTCAGGCCAGATCCCCGTTTGACGAAGAATGTTCGGGGGAGTCGCACTTCGAGAAGCCACCCAAGTCTCGACTCAAGCGACCTGGTGAATGCCACGAGTTCACACGATTGGCCGTACTCCTTCTTGGTTCGACCCGGGGCCGATTGACGTTGTCTCGGGAGTTTTGCATTGGCAGATGGCCGACCAGTCTATTGCAGCCGCAGAGTTGGTCGTCTGACCGTTCGTTGGGTCCATGTCTTCAAATTGCTCTGACGCAAAAACATGTCCCGTGGACTCCTTGCGGAATCATGCGCAATCCGGGAACATTGGAGCTTGGCTTGGTGCCCCGGGCTCAGAATCGGCACCTGTTAAACGATTGGAATTTCAGTTTTCAGCGGTTGTCTGCGGATTTTTATGACCACGAACGATACCCCGCCCGATGCGACGATTTCGCCGGCGGTTGATGAGGACCACGACGAGGATCTCGACGACGAACAGGCGGAAGCGCTGACCCGCGACAGCCGGGCGCCGCGTGATTTGCTCCCGTATTTTCAGACACTGGGCGATCTGCCCCCGGCCCCTTTGAACCCGGCGGATTTGTTTCCAGTCTCGCAACCGCTCGAAGTCGAAATCGGCTCAGGGCGTGGGCTGTTCCTCGTGAACGCCGGGCTCAACTGCCCCACAATCAACTTTCTGGGAGTCGAATACGACTTTAAAGAAGGCCGACGTGCCGCCCGCCGTTTCCAGAAGCGGAACTTCAACAACGTCCGCCTGCTGGGGGCCGATGCCCGCATTGTGATGCGCGATTACCTGCAGACCGGCTCGGCTCAAGCGATCCATGTCTACTTCCCCGATCCCTGGTGGAAGCGTCGCCATAAAAAACGGCGGATCTACTCGGAAGAGTTTCTGGTCCAGGCCGCGCGGATTTTGCATCCCCAGGGACTGCTCCATGCCTGGACCGATGTCGAAGAGTACTTCCAGGTCATGCTGGCATTGACGGCGAAGAATCCGGAGTTCATTCCCCTGCCGGCACCAGCCGAGCGATCGGCCACGCACGATATGGATTATCACACCAGCTTCGAGCGCAAGAAACGCAAGCTGGGCCTGCCCATCTACCGGGCTCGCTGGCAGCGCCGGTAAATCACGGGGCTGGCTATTCCGTGAAGAGCAGGCTCAAGCACGTCGCACCCCCTTCGGCTCGGGCGAATTCTCCCAGCTTGACTGGATGCACGTCGACTCCGCAGTAACCCAGCAACGCGATGGTCTGTTCGTGTTCCGCCGCGGCAATCACCTGGCCGTGCAGGCACACGAGGTTCGCGCCCCAGGGTTCAGACTCGGGGACAGACACAAACGAACAGCCCCGCAGAGCCGTCGTGTCGATCCATTCCGGGTTCACCAGCAGCCGGCCATCAGGCAGAGCCGTGCAGGCCGTTTTGAAATGCAGGCACCCGGTAACGGGCACTGCGCGGACTGTGTAACCAAACGGACGTGTGGCTTCAGCCAGTTGCTCAATCCCCGCGGCATTGGTGCGTGACGAGAGCCCCACGAACAGCGTCCTGTCCACCCGCAACACGTCTCCCCCTTCGAGGGTGGCCGGGGATGTCAGGCGGATCAATCGGCGGTAAGTCTCGAGCCGGCGGGCAATCTCGACTTCTTCACCCTGCCGGCTGGCAGTGCCCAGTCGGCAGATGAGGGCCAGTTCGTCGAGCACCACCGCCGTATCTTCGATGAACGTGCAGTCCGGGAATTCGGCAGCACCGGCGAGGGTTGTTACCCGGGCCCCGCACTCGGCCAGGGCCTGGCAATAGCCCGCATGCTCGGTGACCACGCGCTCCAGATCAAGCGGTGCGCGGTCCAGGTAGGTCAACTGGCACTCGGTCATCCGCGGCGAGGGCCAACGGGTCAGAGCGATCGTCATGCCCATTCATTCCACGCGGGGGGACAATCGCCGGCGCAACTCAATCTGGCTGCGCTCTGACGCAATGAATTGCTGTTCGGGATAGGTCCGATACTGCAGAATTTCATCGTAGATGGCCCCTTCCCGCAGGGCGTTGAGTCCCAGTCCGGCCAGGTACTGTAAGCGCAGGTTCTGGTCGTGATTGATCTGCGCATCCTGCAGCCAGGGGGTCAGTCCCCGCCCGTTACCGGCATAGGTACCCAGCAGGTCCATGACCGAGAGAAACCCCACGTCTTGCAGCGAACGCGCCACATCGGCGTGGTCGGGACGGTTGACCCGGTCAATCAGTTCATCGACATCCACACGCAACGGCTCATTCTGGGCCAGCAATACGGTGTCGTAGCCCCGCCCCTGTGCGTCGTTGCCCCAGATCGTCGCTTCGGGGAAGACGTGGAACAGGGTGGCCAGTTCGCTTTTCACGGCGTCCGGATTGCTCTCGTACAACGGCACCCACTGCGTCAGTACGCCGCGCGGGTTGAGGTGCTGCTTGCAGAGTTCCAGGTACTCCTGGGTGTACAGGGTGGCCGCCCCTTTCATCCAGGGATGGATGGGGTCCGACGTGATCACGTCGAACTTCTCGCGTGTCGTCAGAATGAAGTGCCGTGCGTCGTCGTAGACGATCTCGACGCGTGGATCATCCACGACTCCGTAATTCTCGAACGGGAAATAACGGGCCACATACTGGGGGATCAGCGGTTCAATTTCGCAGATGACGACCCGTTCCACACTGGGGTGAACCAGGAACGAACCTGCCGTGACCCCTGCGCCGCATCCGACCACCAGCACCGTTTTCGGCTGCGGATGCAGCAGTGCGGGAATATGTCCCAGCATACGCTGCAGGCGCATATCCTGCGGTTCGCTGGAAGCCTCGACCTTGCCACTGACGTGGAAATTCCGCACGCCATCCCAATTGACGGTGACAGCGACCGACGAATTCATGCCCTCTCCCAGATACACCATCTGGCACCGCCCGACTTCGGTGGGGACGTTTCGTCCGAAGGCGACCAGTTCCCAGGGAATGTCAGGAAGCTGTCGAGCGCCCCAGACCACCAGTCCACCTGCTGCGGCCACGACAAGCGAGGCGGTGATTCGTCGCAACACCGACAAGGGTGGGTTCCCCGGACGGCGACTCCAGATCGTGCCATAGAGCACAATCGCTCCCGACAACCCCGCCAGACCCATCAGTTCCCGCTGTGACTTCTGCGAACCGAGTGTGCCCACCAGTAAGAGGCTGAACGCCAGCGCGCCCAGGATGGCCCCCACGGTGTTGGCGGCGTACACCCGTCCGACCAGTCGGCCAGGATCCTGCCCCGGTGCTGCCGCGGCAGACAGCGCCAGCGGGAAACTGGCCCCCCACAAACAGGCCGCCGGCAG
>JAFEBR010000929.1 GCA_018242565.1 Planctomycetota bacterium
CCGTCGAACAGCTCCTCGAAATGGGCCATGCCAGGAATGACGTGCACATGAGTGTGGATCACACATGCACCGGCGCAGTCGGCGTCTGTTGCACCGTGTTCGGCCTCAAGCCAGTTGCCATCAGTTCCGAGGATTTTCCGGACAAAGTCATCGTATTCGCGCGCTGCGGCCTCGTCCATTGCAGCGAGGCTGTGGTGATGCGCCCGGCTTACGACAATTGCCTGTCCTGCGATCAGCGGACCGACGCTCGGCATTAGCACGAATTTGTCTGTCGCTCGAAGCACCGTATTTTCCAGACAGAATGGGCCTTCTCGGCGCTGCCCATCGTCTATTGCTTCACACAATTGGCAAGATTCGACCATCGCTTACGATTCAAACATGAATTTGGGCCACACTGGTATTGCTCTGCGTGGCAGGCTTGGGGGAAAGTCTGACGATACGCCCCCGTCGGTTCTTCCTATCAAATATACCACAGCTCGGTAGTTCGAAACAGAATGCGCAGTATTTTCACGCCGCGGCTCGGGTTCGGGCGAATTGAAGGGAGAACCATACGGGTGACGCAGGACGGGGCAGAAATTGGCAACCGGACGGGGCAAATGCCGGTCACGGGTGGAACGCAGGGGCACAGAACGAACTGAATGATACTTAAAACCCGAATCAGGGGCCAAGCGTTCAGATCGTCGGTTGCTGGCTTCGGTTGGACGATTTCCGAGCATGCGGGCGGGGATTCGCCGTGGGGTGCGCAGGAAAATGTCCCGAATTCCGCGGACAGATTATGGCACGGCGCGCAACTGGGGCGGCATTGGGTGTCGTAGATCAGCGCCTGGATCACCGTCGGCGATTGTCAATCTTGCTGCGCTGGACGACATCGAGACGCGTTGGGTGTTGTACGCGATTCCATGTCGCGATCCATCTGCCGGGAAATAGAATTGTGTCTCCGGATTCGAAAACACCCGCTCAACGATTCGAGAGAAGTCGTCGAATTGGCTATCGATGTCCATTCCGGAAATCGTGAGATCCGAAAGAAGGATCCTTGATTTACATGAAATTCCCCCGCTCCGCCGAAACACGAGGGGGGACTGAAAAATGTACCAGTTCCCACCGCCCGATGTTGCCCAGCAGTCCGCGGCGTAGTCGTGTGTCGGTCGCCGTGGAATTGCTACTGAACCGAGCACGACAGATACATCGTGTTCACAATTTTGCGGCAGATCGGACCGACACAGTTCCCTCGGCCGAAACGACAGGGGCAGAAATCAATCGCCGAAAAGTGCAGAAAATGGATAGACCGTACGCATGACATCGCCCACCCAAGCCGGCAAGTGCTTGGAAAACCAGTTGGTATGCAAAACGACCTCGTCGACAGTCAATGCGATAAATGGCAACGAATAAAGCACCAGGGCCAGGGCAAGCACCAGTGCTGTTCTTTTGGCCCACCATTCGCGTCGATTGACAATCTTTACCAGCAGCCACAGGGCAAACGCAACACTAAAGACCGCGAAGAAGATCCGCATTGACTGATCGAAGCCGAAATGCGGAAGGCGAGCGATCGTGATGTGACAGTTCACCCGGGGCCGTCCGTCCGACCAGTCAGCTCGTCAGCCAGAGACGTTCGCCAACCCCAACCAACCGTGACTGCCAAGCGACGCGGACAAACACCGTCGTGTCCGGTACAATCTCAGCATGAACGAACGCCGTAGGTCTCCTGCCAGGTTGCGCCATGCAGATTTGGGTTGACGCTGACGCTTGTCCTGGCGAAATCAAGACGCTGCTGTATCGTGCCGCAGAGCGGCGCCAGATCAAAGTGACGTTCGTCGCCAATCAGATTCAGCGCACGCCCCCGTCTCAATTCATCGAGAGTGTCCTCGTTCCCTCGGGGATGAACGTCGCCGATCGACGAATTGTCGAACTGGTGGCGCCCGGCGATCTGGTGATTACGGCCGACATTCCGTTGGCCGCGGATGTCGTGGCGAAAGGGGGCCAAGCCCTTGATCCGCGCGGTGAACTCTACACCGCCGCAAATGTCGGCGAGCGCCTCGCCGTCAGGAATTTGATCGATGAACTCCGCGGCGCAGGCCTGATGAACGGCGGGCCGTCGAATTTTGGCGCCAGAGACAAGCAGGCGTTCGCCAATCAACTCGACCGCTGGCTGACCAGGGCGAGATAAGGGGGCCAGCGGCTCAAACTCGCACTCGCCGGGTGGAGCCATCCACCCTGGATCGAATTTCGCGGGTGGCACCCGCGAAAAAAACTGCCAATCAAGAGCGCGTCGAGGACTCGGCAGTTTACGAAGCCGTACGCGATGCCACTGAGACAAAAGTTGCGCTGGCAGCCCTCGCCGAATCGACGTATGAATGGGTCCGGGAAAATGCCAAACTGGCGCGTGGCATGCCCTAAGTCTCGTGACAGGTTGATTGGCATTCATTGTTCCACCGGTTGTGATAGGCTGTAGGCATGTCGAACGTCGCTCTCGATTCCCGGCAAGACAGATTGATGCGTTGGGCACGGCTGTTTTCAGACACGCTAACCGCATACGTCGTCGTTTGGGGTGCCGCGTTCGCGTATTTCGTCATACCGTTGGGCACGATCCCGGTACTCATGCTGTCCTTGATGATCGTCCTGCCACTCTTGGTCGGCATCAGGATGCGACTCCGATGGGGATCGGTGAAATTGCGCGAACTCGGTTTCTTCGCCATCTTCATGATCGCGAGCACCTGGGGCACAACCGCTGTCGTGCATTCCTGGCAGACTGACGCTGGCTTCTCCAGGACGATCTTTGCGCCGAGAACAGAGGAAGAGATCCGTTGGAACAATTTCAAGAAGGAATTGTCGAAAGACGCGGCATTTCGCCACATCACAATCACGTACTTGCGACACGTGCATTGGGCCGAAGTCTCACTGAACTCGGAAGACGATTTGGATCGACTGATCGCAATCGCAAATCAATGCGGCATCAAAGATCGGCGGCTTGACGGACCTTACGTACACAGTATCAGCATCACGATACCGGGATCAAAAGGTCGGTCCGAAGCTTACCACTGACGGCTCTTGACGTTTGTCTCAGACGATGGGCTTCGATCCATCAAAGCGCCACGTAACAGGTTGTTCGGAGGTTATTGAGCAGGTTCGCTTCACGAAAGAACAACAGCATGTCCAACAGCGATCCCATGACTCCCCGGCCCCATCGATTGTCGGGCCGATTGCGCCCCTTCGTCTACGCCATCTGCGCCGTGGCCGCTCTTGTCGCCGGCGGGCTGATCTGGCGGGTGGTTCACGATCGCATTCAAACTGGCGAGCGGGAGCGATGCCGCGAGAATCTGACTCGGATCTCTGAGGCACTGCGCGCCTACCACGATCATTACGGCATGTTTCCGCCGGCGTACGTCCTCGGTCCGAGTGGGAAGCCCGAACACAGTTGGCGCGTCTTGCTACTCCCTTTCCTGGGTGAGCAGGAGCTGTTTGACCAATATCAATTCGACCAACCTTGGGATGGTCCGCACAACCGGTTACTCGCCGATAAGATGCCGGGCGTTTACGGCTGCCCGGGCGCGACACACGTTCGGGCCGGCGTGCCGAATTATCTGGCGGTCGTGGGGCGGGCGACGGTCTGGCCCGAACAGTATAGCGCCCGGTTGGAGGACATTCTCGACGGTCCGTCCGGAACGATCCAGCTTGTGGAATCGGGCGGTCTGCACCTGCAGTCCTGGCTCGAACCACAGGACATTAAAGCATCCTACGCACTCTACCGACTTTACACGGGGTCGGGGCACGAAAAAAAGGGCGAGTTCCCGGCGGTCACGGTGGATGGGAAGACGCGTATCATCACACAGGCGGTTTCGCGAGATAACTTTCGGTCGCTGCTGTCGATCAACGGGGGACGGCCGTTGGCGGGCGTCGACTGGCCTAGAGACGCCGCCGCGGCCGAAGTCGAATTGCCGCCGCCTCGGCCGGCCGACGAGTTGGTTCGCACCGATGTGTATCCCTATCCGACGGGTCCGATTGCGGCAGGCCGTAATTACGTTTACTGCGCCACATTCGAGATCGCCTGGGAATTGGCTCGCCAGGAGTTTGGCGGCGATCCGCTGCGGCTAAAAGGTAATCCGCTGCTGGCTGCGGAACTCAACCGGCACACGTTTCATCGCCGCAATCTTTCCGAAGATTGTTACCTGGCCCGTGCGGGGAGAGGCAACGCGGATTTCCGGGACCAACTTCGGAACGAGATGTCCCTGAAATTTCCGCGCTCCGAACCGTTGTTGATTGATCCAGACCAGCAAGACCATGAATTGGAAATCTATGCGTACCTGCTCAAGACCCTGCCGTTCAGCGTCAGCTTCGACACGCTCTATAAACCACTGAACTTCGCCGAAGGTAAGCGCCGCGTCGAAGTCGTCAGCTTCGGCGTCACTGTACCACGGCAAGACGAAGCGCGGGCCGAGTTTATGGAGTCGCAGGTGACAATTCTCGACTATGTCAGTGATGACGACTTCGTGATCCGGCTGACACCCGCCAACCCCCGCGATGAAATCGTGCTGGCGAAAGTCTTGCCGGCAAACACATTGGAAGAGACCATTACCGCCGTGCGTGCGCGGATCGCCAATCCCAATCCGCGGCACACTGATAAGCATTTTTTGTCATCCGAGCCGTTGGTGATCCCGAAGCTCATGACGAGCCTGGATCGGCGGTACAACGAGATTATCGGTCGAACAATGGAAGGGACCGATCTCTACGTTTCGCAAGCCCGGCAAATCATTAAATTTGAGCTCAGCGAGAATGGCGCCGTGCTGGAATCGGAAGCACTGATGCTCGGCGACAATGGCCATATTCCGGAAACGCCCGCCGGCAAGCGGAAATTCATTTTCGACAAGCCGTTCTTGATCTACCTGATCGAACGCGACGCCGACCAGGCCTATTTTGCCGTTTGGAACGAGAACACGGAACTCATGACCCCGCTCTCGCGGTGACGATTCTGGTAAGAGGCGTCGCGGTAATTGGCATTTAACCTCCGAACGAAAGATTCGTGGCATGGCCATAACTCTCGCAATCGTCGGAATCACGTTCGCCGCCTTCTGCGTCTGGCTCACGGTGCGGATCGTGAATTGGCGGGAACGGTGGGCGAAGTGGTCTGCGGTGGTGGTGGCTGGTTTTTCGCGGGTGGCACCCGCGAAAAAAAATGCCAATCAAGAGCGCGTCGAGGACTCGGCAGTTTACGAACTGCCGTACGCGATGCCACCGAATACGGGGACACAGCGCTTCCGGCCGGATGTGCGCAGTCATCGCCCCGTACTGAGCTGGCCAGCCGCGTTGGATTCATCGTTCGCGTGTGCAGTGCCGGCCTGTAGGTCTGCGAGACTGGCCGCCACGCGAATCGCCCTGCATGACACGGCGTATGACTCTTCGATTTCCCGGAGTTTGTCACCAGCCGTTTCCTCCGTCGCTGTGCCCCCGTTGTCGCGTACTTCTGGCACCACTGCCACACCCGGTTCGCGCGGATCCCCAGGCACCGCGCCGCCTCGGCCTGGCTGTCCCCCTGCTCCAGTACCAGGTTTACTGCCTCCTGCTTGAACTCGTCCGTACACCGTCGCCGTTTTGTCATCTCTGGGTCTCCTTTCGTCACCAGCTTAATCTCATATCGGCGCGCACACTTTCTGTGGGGAACTCCATCCCAGCATTAAAAAAATCTGTGCCAATCTGCGAAAATCTGTGGATCCACTGCTGTTCCCTGCGTGGCGCTTCGCGCTCTTCGGAGTTTTCCCATATCGCAACCAGTTGACCAGCCCCGGCCAGGGCCTCGGCAGCGCGTCAGTCCCAGCGGCAGCGCTCATCACACTCGACGTCGTATCCCTTGACCAGTCGCCAGCTCGACACGCGCGTTAAAACGAACTGGCGTACCCACACGACCAGATGTTAGTTATTTTTAAATCAGGTTATTGACATACATAAACACTGTTTGCTACAATGCAGATAGGGATGTGTTCGATCTGCACATCTCGTTAAAGTGGCGCGAGAGGCAACAAGTTCCGGGTGCGCTGGTGGATCGCTGGCAGAGTGACCGGGGAGTCCCTTTCGGGAGATTCGAAATCTGGAATTGATTGATGCGACCGCCGGGAAACGCAGGGGTTGAGCGGGTGACAGGGTTGTCGCACGGGAGTCGGATTGACGACGGGAGCCCCGCGATCGGGCGAGCGGCGGTGTCGGGAGGCACGCACCGAACTGGGGGGGAGAGACCTACGCCGAACACGCGTTAAGGCAGCCGGGGCGTCACCCGCGCGGCCATCGTTGGCGAAGTTGGATTTGATGATGTGACCCGGCGGTTCTCAGTTTGCATTTCACGTCTCGGCCAACGCCAGGACGACGAACAAACTTCCTGCCGACGGAAATTCAAAACATTGAATTCTTTGGAGATTGGGCCGAAAAACCAAGCGTCGCCATTGAAGTCGACCAGAGTTTGATCAGGCCTCGTTGACCACAGTTTGTTATTTGGCAAGTCGCATCTGGTCCTTGGCCCGTCCCCATGCGGCAGGGTCTGGCCTGCGGTCCAGCTTGTCCGGCCGGTACGCGCGACGCAATTTCGGGTGAGAGGTCGTGGCCGAAAAAAATTGGATTTCTGAAATCTTTGGTGAAATCCCGGGAAAATGAAGCGGCTGGCCGGGTGCCCGGTTGTCGCACGGGAGCCGGCCTGACGACGGGAGACCTGCAGTCGGGCCAGCGGCGGGGTCGGGTGGCCCGCGCTGAACTGGGAGAGAGTTGGCCCGTTTAAACTTGACCCAAGAGCGCGCCGCATACTGACGCTGCATCCGCCCAGGTCGGCAACCTTTTAATCCGCGACATCCGTGACATCCGCGGTTCTCTCTCGTTCGGACACGATCGCCCAGCAAACTGCGGTGTCCGCGCGGCGATCCTGGCGAAGTTGGATTTAATAAGGTGACCCGACGGTTTTTGGATTGCTCCAGCACGTCTCGGTTGAAACCAAAAATACGGAAGGATTGTTGGCCGACAAAAACGCAAAATATGGAATTCTTTGGCGGAACCGCAGGAAATCGAAGGGTTTGAAACCGTAGTGGTGACCTGAACCGCCATGTGGCCACCAATTTGAGACGGCCAGGCGCCACCCGCGCGGGGATCCCGGCGAAGCTGGGTTTAATAAGGTAACCCGGCGGTTTTGGGGTTGCTCCAACACGTCTCGGATGAAGCCAAAACCAGATACAAAACGCTTGCCAAAAAAAATGCATTTGTGAAATCTTGCGGGAAATCGCAGGAAAACGAAGGGGGTTGGTGAGTGCCGGATTGTCACACGGGAGTCGGACTGACGACGGGAGACGTGCGGCCGGGTCAGCGGCGGGGTCGCGAGATCCGCGCCGAAACTGAGGGCCCCTGCCCGTTTTGCATGGAGAACGACGCGGGCCAATCGTGGCAGGCACAGCCTGCCCTACTACGCGGACTCTGACCCCGCCCCGGTCGGCCACTTTTTTATCCGCGACATCCGTGACATCCGCGGTTCTCTCCTTGCGAAGTTGGATTCAATAGGGTGACCCGGCGGTTTCAGGGGCGCTTCGTCAAGTCTCGGCCAAAGCCAAGACTACGGACAAAGCGCTGGCCAAAAAAATTTGCGTTTCTGAAATCTTGCGGGAAATCGAAGCGTTTGTTAAATGCACGGTTGTCGTGCGGGAGTTTGACTGACGAC
>JAFEBR010000930.1 GCA_018242565.1 Planctomycetota bacterium
GACTGTCCCCAGCGCCTGCGGAACCGGCATTTGTCGGTTTGCGCACAGGCTTTTCCGCGAGGAAAACCCGTGTCCCGCCCTCGTTTTGGGGAACAAATGCGAGTCTGGTTTATCGCACTCATGTGTTTGGCTCGGATTTGTCGATAGATTCGACATCTTCGTTATTTTGCGTAGAGAAGGTGTTTTCAGTTTGTTCGGTAAATACGGACAGTCGCCTGGGGGGGCGGATGGACATGAAACGTGTATTGTGGTTCCTCGGTTTGTTTGCCGTCGTCTGTCCGGCACTGGCTGGAGAGGGCGAGTACACCGGGAGCGGTGCCGCGCTGATTGGTGATCTGCCGCCCGAAGAAAACGGCCGGTTTGATTGGCCTGAACACCCCTCGTCGGCTCGCAAGATTGTGGGGGGCGTCGGCTTTTATCTGGTGAAGCCGATTTTCGGCTCGAATCCGGCCTACTACAGTTCGCAGACGGTGACGCCGCCGCCGGGTTCCACGTCGTACACCTCCAGCGGTGTGATTGATTTCAGTTGGGGGGCCAAGGTCGCTCCCCGCTTCTGGCTGGGTTACCAGGCCAGTGAAGACTGGACGTTTCGTGGGCAGTATTGGCATTTCGATAACTCCTCCGAGACGATTCAGCTCACGCATGCGGCCGACGGGCCGGGTGCTCTGACGACGATTGGCACGGTCGGGGTGGTTCCCTTCACCTCGACACCACTGGCGACGGGATCGCCCGCGGATGCGATCACGATTGGCAGCAGCCTGGCGTTTAACGTGGCCGATCTCGAAGCCGTGCGCAAGGGGCAGATCGGCTGCTGGGATCTGCAGGGCTCTGTCGGTATTCGATACGTGGACCTGACTCAGAATTACAACGCCAGCCTGACGAATGCCGGTGACCCGAATGCCCAGATCGCGGCGCGGACCAACCTGCAAAGTGAACACAATGTCTTTCATGGGTTTGGCCCGGTCCTGGGGGGACGTGCCAGTTATCCGGTGGGGTGGGGCCTGTCGACCTATGGCGATGCCCGTGGGTCGGTGGTGTTCGGCACTGCCACCCAGTCGGGAGCCCAGTTGTTCTCGGGGGGCGCGCCTCAAACTCAGTTCTTCAATTACAGCTCAGATCGGACAATCGCTCTGCCGATTGGTGAACTCGAACTGGGGGTCAGTTGGGCGCTGCAGACCGATCAGTGTCTGTGGACGGTCAGCACCGGCTTCATGAGCCAGGTCTGGTACAACGCCGGTGCCGCGGCGATCGGTGCCGGTGGCACTTCGGTGCAGAGTTCCGCCTTCTCGGGGAACGTGCTGCCTGTTGGTGGCTCGTTGTCGACCGCCTCGAATTCGTCGATGTACCTGGTCGGCTGGACGCTCGCCCTGGGCGTGGCGTTCTAGCCGGATTGCGGACACAGGCCGCCGGTCGCACGCGGTGCGACCGGCGTTCAGCGTGTCCCGCCCGCGATGAAGAAGCCGTAGTTGGTGGTGGAACCGATCAACTTCTTCACGAATTTACCAGTCGCCGGATCATACAGCAGGGCAAACTGGTTCCCGCTGCCGGCATACGGTGCGACGAAGATATCGCAGACGCCGTCGCCCACGTTGAGTGTGCCCACGACGACTCCCTTCCGGTAACTGCCGGACAGCACGTTAAACGACTTGATCGTTTTGCCGCTGGTGCCGTCGATGACCAGCACCTGGGGCGTACCGTTGTTGACGCCCCCGACAATGATCTGACCAATATTAGCACCCCAGGAGGTGAGCTTACCGGTCGTATTCCCCACGGCGACGGTAATGCCCCCTGGAACGGTGGACGGGAAGACGGTAATTCCGGCTCCCAGCTTGCCAGCGACCGGTGCACCGGTGTGCCCCTGGAATACGCGAATCTGCGAGTTTTTCCCAACGCCCAGCGCGGTCACGATTTCCGGCCGACCGTCACCGGTGACGTTCCCCGCCGCGACCCGCACGCCGCCGCGGAACGAGGTGTTCGCCAGCGCGTTGAACGAAGTGATCAACTGCGGTCGTGGGCCGAGTTGACCCGCAGCACCGCTGTAGACATTGATCGTCGGGGCCTGCGGACCGGCATCGGGACCGGTGATGATGTCAGCCATGCCATCGCCGTTCACATCGGCCGCTGCCACCCACACACCGCCGTGGAAGGCCGTGGAATAGGCATTGAAGCCACCCAGTGGGCCGCCCAGCAATGTTCCTGTAACACCGTCATAGACCCGCACAAGCGGGGCCATGCCGGGGCCGGGAGCGACGATAATGTCTGGAATCGCGTCGCCATTCACGTCGGCCTCGGCAACGCGTACCCCGCCGGTGAAGCCAGAATACGGGTTCAACTTGTACCGCAGATACAGCGAATCGGAATCGAGAACCTGAACCTTTGAGGCGTAGCCATCACCAATGATGTTGAATCGGACGTTGGTGCTCTGGATCGCGGTGTAACCGACCGTACCAAAGTCAGACGTCTGGCCAATGCGAATATGCGTCGTCGGCCAGAGGTTCAGGTCGGTCACGCGCGCCAGCGTGCGGATGCCGTTGACCGACACGTTCAGCGTTTCGCCGGGCACGGCCGCGAGCGAGAGTTGTTTGTCGCGAGTGAACATGTGGCCGCCGTCCACGAAGACGTTCATGCGTGGCGACGGGGTGGCGTTAAAGGTGTTGCCGGTGCCGGTGAAAATGTCGGACTGGTTCGTCGCAGGATCTACGGCGACATATTGATCGCCCCCCTTGACGAGGAGCGTGCTGAAAGTGACCTGGTTTTTGCCATTCAATCCGAGCTTGACGGGATGCAGGGCACCCCAGGTGGCGTTGGTGGCCGTAACCAGTGTGTCGGTAATGGTGAACGTCGTGCTGCTGTTGGCAACCTGCGGTGCGAAGAACGGAGCGCCGAACGGGGTATCGAGGCCCGTGGCGTTGGGACCCAGCACGGTCAACATATCTTTGTTGCCGCTGTTGGTACCGTCGCCGTTGACCGTGAAGTCGCCATTGACGTTCGAGAACCACACGTTGGGGACTCCCTGGCCGCGATCAAGTATGACGCGACCGGTAGTTGACACGGCGGCGTTGCTGGTCGTGGGGGCGTCGGTGGCCGCCGGGGTGTAGACGATCCCCAGGGCCGGGTCAGCGACCAATTGGGCCGGCGTGTAAGGATTGGTCGTATTGTCGATGTAGTTCAGAGCGTGTGTCTTGCGCAACGTGCCCTGGTTCTGATATCCCAGATCGAAGAAGAAATTTTCGCCATAGTTGACGAAAATCGGACCGCCCAGGCCCGTCACCTGGCTGCCGCGTCGGGTGCGGTCGAGCAGGGTCAACGTCGGCGAGTCATTCAAGCTGTCGTCGGCCAGAAAGTTCACGAGATCGGCACCGGCGCCGGTATCGAGATTTGTGGTCGTCAGCGGCGACAGGTTGGCGACGATGTTGAATGTGTCGCCACCAGAACCGAGGGCGATGTTCAGGGTTTCGATCGTGCCATAGGTGATGCTGCCGGCCATTCCCAGACCGGTGAGCGTCGTCGCGGTCAGGGTTCCGGTATTGGCGATCGTGTCTCCCGTATCGTCGACGTTCAGGGTATCGCCCGAGGCGGTCGGGGCGTCGCCGTTGATGGTCAGCAGGGCGGCGATGCTGTTGACATTGCCCCCCGTGTTATTCCCCGGGTTCCCCGAGGTCCCTGCGGCGTTGCTGCCGACGTTGATCGTATCGGATTCGGTTCCGGCGTTGACCGTCGTCGCGCCACTGATGGTGCGGACATTGACGATGTCGCTACCGGCGTTGGTATTCAGATTGGTGCTGCCGGTGTGTGTGCTGTCGATGGTGAAGGTGTCGCCGCCGGAACCCAGGCCAATGTTCAACGTCTCGACCGTGCCATAACTAATGCTGCCGGACATGCCCAGCCCGGTGAGACTGGTGGATGTGAGATTGCCAATGTTCGCCGCCGTATCGCCGGTGTCATCGACGTTCAGGGTGTCGCCCGAGGACGTTGGGGCGTCGCCATTGACCGTCAGCAGGGCGGCAATGCTGTTCACGTTGCCGCCGGTGTTGTTCCCCGGAGTGCCTGACGTTCCCGCGGCATTGCTGCCGACGTTGATCGTGTCGGAATTGATGCCGGCATTGACGGTCGTCGTCCCACTGATCGAGCGGACGTTGACGATGTCGGCTCCCGCATTGGTATTCAGGTTCGTTACGCCGGCGTGAGTACTGGCAATCGTAAAGGTGTCGCCGCCGGACCCCAGGCCGATGTTCAACGTCTCGATCGTGGCGTAGGTGATACTGCCGCCCATTCCCAGTCCGGTGACACTCGTGGAAGTCAGGTTGCCGACGTTAGCGGCCGAGTCGCCGGTGTCATCAACGTTCAGCACATCACTGCCCACCGCCGGTTCGTCGCCGTTGACGGTCAGCAGGGCCGCAATGTTGTTGACGTTGCCGCCTGAGTTCTGCGACGGATTGTCGCGTGTGCCAGTGGCGAGGCTGCCCACGTTGATCGTGTCACTGCCCGCAGCGGCGTGCAGGGTAGTCGCTCCTGAGATCGAACGCACATTGATCACGTCGTCGGCCACGTCGGTGGTGAGACTCGTCGCCCCGGTGTGCGTGCTGAGAATATTGAATTCGATCGCTCCTGCAGACAAGAGCGTGATGTCGAAGGTTTCAAAACCAGAGTACACGATGCCCAGGGGCATTTGCAGACCCTGCAGCGTGTTGTTCGTGAGTGTGCCGGGTTCCATCGCTGTAAACGCTGCGGTCTGCAACGCTTCCAGCGGCGTTCCCTTGATGAGATCCGGGTCGAACGCCGGGTGCAGCGATTCGAAGGTCAAGACATCGGCCTTGCCCGCCTGGCTGCCACCGTTGACCGTCAGTAACCCGTTGATTGAGGAAATGTACTGGAGCGCATTGCTTGGAGTCAGGATCGGTTTGTACTCAACCGGCGTCACGTGGACCTGGTTTGATCCGTCTCCCGTATTCACAATCGTCGGGCCGTCGATCGACAGCACGTCGATCGTATCGTCGCCGTCGCCTGCATTGAGGGTGACCGTGGCCTGTTCGGGGGTGCTCTCGATTGTAAAGTGGTCGGCAAACTGGCCGAGCGAGATATTGATGGTTTCGAAGGTGTTGTAAACGATTCCCCGGGCCATTCCCAGGCCCGTCAGGTTTGATCGGGTCAGCGTACCGGTATCGGGAATCGAGTCGCCGGTCGCATCGACGTTGAGGGTATCTCCATCGGCCGAACCCGTCAGTTGCAGCAGGGCTGCGATCCCCGTCAGCGTGCCGTTGGTGAGCGGCGCCAGGCTGCCCACATTCACGACGTCATTGCCCTCTCCGGTATTGATTGTGGTCGTGGCCGCGATAGCGCGCACTTGAATGGTGTCGCTGCCGGCTTCGGTGAACACGTTGAGGGCCCCGGTCGTTTTAGCCACCAGGACCGTGTCATCGTCGTCCCCCGTCGAGATCGTCGTCAGGCCGGCATGCGTGTTGAGCACCGTCACCTGATCGGCACCCACGTTGGTGGATAGCGACAGCGTGGCAAAATTCTGATACTGGGTCGTTGTCGAACCGGCGACCTGAATCGTCGTCGCGGACACGGTGACCACGTCCACAAGGTCGGTGGTGTTGACGATCAAGGCGTTCGCCGTGCCCGTTCCGCCATCGACCAGCAGTGTTCCCGCTGAGAACGGATAATTCACCTGGATGGTGTCGTCGTCCGCTTCTCCAAAGACCTTCAGGTCTTCGGGAACCGAGTTCCCGCCAATTGTGACCGAATCATTGCCTGCCCCGAGGTTGACGGTCAGGTTTTCGACGGCGATCAGAGAAATCGTCATGGCGTCGAAATCGACCGTCAGGTCACTGAGGTTGAGAACATCGGCACCAGCTGTGCCGTTGAGAATGACCGTGTCGCTGGCCGAAGGAGCCCCGGCATCGATCGTGATATCGGTTGTCGCACCCAGCGCCAGGTTGACCGTGATGACATCGTCATCGGCGCCGCTCGAGACGTTGACGATCTGGGGGAAATCCACAGCCGTCGGGTTGATGGTGATCTGGTCGAGGCCTTCGAGCGTATTGACGTCGATCCAGCCGATGCGGGTATAACCCGTCATGACGTTGTTGAAGGTCACTGTCGGTTTCCCGACGAAGACGGTGTCGACACCCGCCGTCCCTGTCAGGACGATGCGATTTTCAATCGGGTCACCGTCGGCACCGTCGATGAGGCCAGAGACCCCGGAACCCGCAGCGATCAGGAAATCATCGGCGGCAGCGCCACCCGTCAGGTTTTCAATACTGGTGAAGTGCAATCCGGTCAGGAACCCGGCATTCAGGCCGGTGATGTTCCAGACATTGCTCGCATCCGGACCAATCAGCGTGTCGGATCCCTGTCCGCCGATCAGGGTCTCGATATTGGCAAAGTGGCCGCTGGCCAGGTTGATCGTTTGTGCTGATTTGACCTGCGAATAGTCGGCCACGTCGGCACCGCCGCCGCCGTCGAGAGACGTGATGGAACCGCCTTCAGAGAACTTGAACTGGTCTGCGCCGCCGCGGCCGGTGACGTTGTCGATTCCCGAGAACACGACATCCTGGGGCGAGGGAGACTGTTGGCTGCCCGGGGCTGTCGACAGCGATCCGCTGCCGGCACCAGTGATGAACCAGATGCTCTGGGCATCGGGGCCGATCAGCGTATCGCCTGTTCCGTCGGTGGCCACCAGCGTGATCGTGATGAGCGTGTTGCGGACATCGTCGATCTGGATGGTGCTGTCGTTCCCCGTCGTGGTAATCGTCAAGTCGGTCACGCCCTCCAGGGGGAAGCTGGCGCCGTTGAACAGCACCGATTGAATCGTGACCCGGAAGTAGCCATTGCCCGTCAGGAACAGGTGTGGATCGACCGTCAATTGGGTCAATGTTTCAATGGAATTGTCGAAATACAGACGTGAGCCGAGGGCATTGAAGTTGACGTCACTCGGGCCCAGATCGGAGTAGCCGTTGTGGTTGATGTTGCTGCTGACGTAAACCGTCAAGGAATCAATCGTGGGATCGTTGACCCCGGTATCGACGACATCCGTGTGCGTTGTCGCCAGGCCATGGACCAGCTTGTAGTTGTCGGCGCCTTCGCCGCCATCGAGCGCCAGCTTGGTAGAACTGGTTCCCACGACCGTCAGGTCGTCGTTGCCGGCACCGCCGGAGACACGGACGAGGCCGATGGGGCCATTCTGACCGTAGGTCACGTGCAACAGTGACTGGTTGGAATTATCCGGGAAGATATCGATATCGGTCGCGCCGATCTGAATCTGGTCGCGCTGGTCGGTTCCGAAGATGTCGAGTTCATCGCTTGCGCCCGAATCCAGGACTGTCACATGTGTCCCCATGCCCGAATGCAGCACAATCGTGTCGGCGCCTCCCTTGCCGTCGATGACGACGGTTCCCGTCCATGACAGAACTTCGATGCGGTTGCCGCTGTCGCCTCCCCGCAGGATCACGCTCGTAAATCCGGTCAGATCGACGGCCGCCCGCCCGTCGGTCGCCGTCAGCAGGCCATCCTCCAGCGTCCAGTTGGTATCGGCGTCGGCAATGTAGGTCGAGTCAGATCCGCCCTGGAAGGATTGCGAGCCGGCAATTTGCTGCGAAGAACTTCCCGGTTGAATCGACTTGAGGTCGGTGTTCAGCACAATGTCGCCGACAATGCCGGTTGAATTGTTGGTTCGCCGGAACTGCGTCTGTCCCAGAATGGTGACAGCGCCCGACAGGGCCGTAGTCGTGTTCTTGTCGCTGATGAGATCGAGTGCGGCGATGCCAGCATCGGTCAGAGTCTGAATCTCGTTGGGAGTGCTGATGCCGTCCTGGTTCAGATCCCGCCAGACCTTGAAATTGCTCCACTGGGCATCGCTGGCGTCGAGAACGTTGTCGTGGTTGCTGTCATACGCGATGCGCAGGGCGTCGAGGTCCGAAGTGGCCGACGGCACCGTTAGCGAAAAGATCATTTCCTCACGCGTGACCTGGCCACCCGACGAAAGATCGATGAACAGCCAGCCGTCACTCGGTGCGAGCCAGGCGGTGGGGGTACTGACTCCTGATCCCGTGAGGTCGAATTTGGGGCCGGTCGGCGAACGGGGGACGAATTCCAGTCCGTTGCCATTCAGATCGAGCGCAATCGGCGCCGATCCATTATCCGACAGGCTCGCGACGTACTTGAACAGGCCGTCGGTTGGCATGTCGAGCTGGGGGGCGTGATTGGTGTAGGTGATGTTTCCGGTCGCCAGGAACGACTGCAGGCCGAACGCGGTGAAGCCCGACGCTTCGATCGTGAGCGAACTGATGATCGGCTTTCCGCTGACGAGCGCCCTGCTCGTTTCCAGGACGACTGAGGCAATGTCGAAGAACTGCAGCGTGGCGAGCGAGTTGCCACCCAGTGTACCGGTGATCGTGTTGGCCTGGGCCCCGGCGACAAGCTCGGTCTGCAATTGCGGCAGAATGCGATTGCTGGGGGGGCTGACCTGCCGGATGAACGCGTAGCCACCACCGGCGGTGGCATTGAGATTCGGTACTCGTCCGTTGAGTTGCGGCGCACCGATCAGTGCAAAATCGCCGCTGACCGCGACCGCATAACCGACATTATCGCCGGCCGCCGCGGCAGCACCCGTCAACACATGCGTATTGGGCTGATTGGCGGGCGTTTCGAGAGCCCACTTACCGTTACTCTTCAGGCCGTAGCTGAAGGCTTCCCCTTGCGTGTAAGTCTTGTTGTCTGAGCCCTGTGTCGGCAGGCGACCGGGAGCCCCGACAATGATCTGCACCCCGTCGATGGCCACCGATGTACCGAACTGATCGCCTGCGGTCGCGCCTCCGGAGACCGTGTAATCGAGGTGTGTCTGAACCCAGCCCGTGTTTTGCGTGGGGCGGGTGAAGACGTAGGCCGCACCAGTCTGAATGTTGGACTGCTTTGCTCCCGGAGACCCCACGACGAGGTACCCGCCGCTGACATCCAGCGCGGCTCCGAACAAGTCTCCCGCGGCACCGCCGGTCGTCGGTAGGGTGAGCGGGCCAGTAACCACGTTCGAGGCGACGTTTTGCGGATGGGCGGCGAGGGCATAGGTATAGACGGCCCCTGCCAGGCTCGCGTTGCCCGGGGCCCCTACGAACAGGGTATTGCCGTCGAGTTGCAACGCCTTGCCGAAGCCATTACTGGCGACCGCTGCTGTGAGTTTCGCATCGCGGGACCAGACGCCGGCGATCTTACGGTACAGGTACACGCTGCCGGTTGCGTCGGAATTTGTGCCGGGTGCACCGAGCGCGGCGTATTCGGGACCAATATCCACGACCGAACCCGTGCGTTCGCCAACCGTCGGGCCGTCAAGTTCGGCGACCAGACTCCATTGGCCGTTCAGGCGATGGAAGATGTACGCGCCGCCGGCACTATTGGCCCGGCCGGGGGCCCCCACGATCAGGTTATCGCCATTGAGGGCCACACTCGCGCCGAACTGATCGCCGGAAACAAACCCCGGGGAATCGATCTGGGCCTGGAGTTGCCAGTTGGGTTCGGCATTGGTTCCGGCGGTCAAATTCTTGAAAACCAGTACAGCACCGCGATTGCCGTAATCGGGCGCCCCCAGGACGGCTGTGTCGCCGACGATAGTCACACTGGTGCCCATTTTCGCGGTCTGCAGGGCGGCGGGTGTGTTCAACAGGCTGTTGCTGAGGGACCACACCGGTCCGCGCTGGCGGAAGTCGTAGACATTGCGATTGTTCGAGCTCTCGGAATTTGTCCCAACGACCTGGAATCCATCGCCGATGAGCGAGGCACCGCTGCCGAAATGCAGCGTATTCGTGTTATCGATGACGGTCGTGTTGGCTGAGAACTTATAGGGTTGGAGTAGCAACAGCGCATCTGTTCCGCTGGTGGAATAGGTATACGCACTGCCTGCCAGGTTGGGGGCCCCGACAATCACGCGGTTGCCGAGGGTGTCGATCGTGTTCGCAACGCCGAATTGGGGGGTGTCGGATCCTGCCAGGAAGTTGCCAATGTTCAGGAAACTCCCTGTCCGGGTGTAAGGGCGAACCGAACCGATTTTGCTGTCGTTGACGCTGCTGGCGTAAACCAGTGTGCTGGATACGGCTTCTACGTCCGTACCCAGGCCGGCGGTAAAGGTCGTGTAAGTCACGGTTCGCAGCGGGGAATATGTACTGCCACCTGCCGTCGCGGTCCAACTGGAATACAAAGCCTGGTTGGCATTATAGACCGCCAGTCGGCTCTTGCCGGGAGCCCCTACATAAATGGTATCGCCGACGATGTCGACACTTGAACCCCACTTTGCGTAGTCCAGAACCGTCGCAGAACTTTCATGATACGTGGTCACATATTTCGCTCCCCGGACTTCCATGTTCAGTCGGCCGTTCAGGAAGCCGTCTGTGTACTGGCGGAGCTGCACGACATCATAAGAGGAATCGTAGCTCGGATTGTGCAGATGGGGGTGACTGGCAATTTCCTGATAGTAGACGTTGGACAGGGACCCATCCCATGTCACCCAGTCGAAAGTCGCGGCCGAAAGCCAGAGTGTGGTGTTGTCGCTGTCGTATGTGGTATAGGCCCCCAGGGTGTAGGTGGTATAATACGATTCTGGCAGAGCGATATCATCTGGCATTAACAGAATGGGAGTGCCATTCAGGTTCGTGGTGTTATAGATGTAGGCGGCGCCACTGTTCGCTAGCGTCACTTGATACGTCAAATTCGACGGTTGACTGTTCGATTTATAGGAAACGGTCTGTAGCGGTGCCCCGATTACGATTTTGTTGCCGCTGATCGCCACGGAGGTTCCGAAGTCTCCAATGCCGGTCAGAGTCTTGGTGGA
>JAFEBR010000931.1 GCA_018242565.1 Planctomycetota bacterium
ACCGGATGCCGGAAATGGGGCAGGTCCGCAACCCCTGGCACCTGCGGGCCCTTTCCGCCCGCGCCGTGAACCGGGGCGTGACTCTGCTGCCGGGGACAGAAGTTCTGCATCTGGAGCAGGCCGACGACCAAGTGCTGGCTGTCCACACGACTGCGGGCCGGGTGGTGGGTGGCAGTTACGTAGTCACCGGCGGTTCGTGGTCCACCCGTTTTCTCGAACCACTCGGCTGCACGGCCCGTGTGCGTCCGCTGCGCGGCCAGATCGTGCTGCTGTCGCTGGTGCCGACGCCGATTCGGCAGGTGGTCAATGTCGGACCGCGTTACCTCGTCCCGCGCGGCGATGGCAAGGTCTTGGTCGGTTCGACCGAGGAACAGGCGGGCTTCGACAAGCAGACAACGGCCTCTGGCGTCTCTGGGTTAATGGACTTTGCCTTGAGCCTGGTGCCAGCCCTCGGCCAGGCCGAATTCACCCAATGCTGGGCGGGCCTGCGTCCCCAGTCGGTCGACGGATTGCCCTACCTGGGCAGGGCCCCACGTGCCGCCAATGCGTTCATCGCCACCGGCCATTTTCGAGCAGGCCTGCAATTATCGCCGATCACGGCCCGCTTGCTCTCGCAACAGATTCTGGGGCAACCGCTGACGATGCCGCTGGAACCCTTTGCCCCTGATCGTCATCAGACCCCAGCCGACTTTGACAAGCCGTGGGACGTCTGATCCGTCGCGGCGGTACACGGTCGAAATGAAGCTTGTCGCAGGGGCCCGCTGGTCCCCGGTTTACACCCCCTTCTGAGCAGAGTATCTCAACTATGCGTGCCGTCGTTCAGCGAGTGTCTCGAGCCCGGGTGACGGTCGCTGGCGAGGTCACCGGAGCCATCGAGCAGGGGTTTCTGGTCCTGCTGGGGGTGGGCCTGACCGACACCCGAACTGACGCCGAAACCCTCGCCAGGAAAATCGTCGCGTTGCGAGTTTTTGAGGACTCCGACGGCAAGATGAATCTGGGTCTGGCCGAGGTGGGAGGAGCCTTACTGGTGGTCAGCCAGTTCACGCTCTTGGGCGATTGCCGGAAAGGGCGGCGGCCCAGTTTCGATCAGGCGGCCCGGCCTGAATTGGCGCGGGAACTTTACGAGGCGTTTTGTACGATCACCCGGAGCCTGGGAATCGAAACTCAGACCGGCCGATTTCAGGAGCACATGGACGTGGAATTGGTGAATGACGGACCCGTGACATTGCTCCTCGACAGCCAGCGAGTCTTTTGAGCCAACGGGGAATCTGGCGTTCGTTTTCACGACGTCCGCGGGGGCGGGCCCGGATTCGAAAAACTCCGATATTCTGCGGAAAAAATGAATATCGAGTTAAACATAACAGACATTATCGGACGTTGCCTATTGGGTTTTCTGGCCGCTTTCGCACAGCCGCTGATCAGGCCCGCTTCCTCGAACGCTGCCCCACGCCACTGTCGCATCGACGACAGGCGACTCGACACAGCGAGACTCATCGCCAGAACCAACCGCTGGCCTGGCTTCGAGTTTTTCAAATGCGGATACCGCCCCCCTCGGCTGACGGCCCATCCGAAAAGCGAACACGCCGAGTCCGCCCATTGCAGACTCGGCGTGTCGTGATTCCGATCGCTCCTGGTTCCGGACTCTCAGGCCGAGAGTCCAGCCTCGGCTCCGGCCTGGGCGCCCGGCGCGATTTCAGCGGCCCGCTCTTCGAAGACCCCCATCCGGCGGAACTTCTCATACCGGCGATCCAGTAACTGGTCCGTGGGCAGGACCGACAGGTCCCGCAGGATCTGCTGCAGGCGTCCTTTGAGAATCGCGGCCATCTGGCGGTGATCCCGGTGGGCTCCCCCCAGCGGTTCGGGAATGATCTCGTCAATCACTCCGAACCGTTTCAAATCCTGACTGGTGAACTTGAGGGCGCGGGCCGCCTTGTCCTTGAACTTGCTGTCCTTCCACAGAATGCCCGCACACCCTTCCGGGCTGATCACCGAATAGTAGCTGTGATGGAGCATGCCGATGTGATCGCCAATGCCGATCCCCAGCGCGCCCCCTGACCCCCCTTCACCAATCACGACGCAGACGATCGGGGTGGCGACCCGCGACATCTCACGCAGGTTGTAGGCAATCTGGTACGCCTGCCCGCGCTCTTCGGCACCGATCCCAGGAAAGGCGCCGGGGGTGTCGATGAAACAGATGACCGGGATCCGATACTTGGCGGCCATCTGCATCCGATTCAGAGCCTTGCGGTAGCCTTCCGGGTGCGGCATCGCGTTCAGTGTGGCGGTGCGATCTTTCATCGTCCGCCCTTTCT
>JAFEBR010000932.1 GCA_018242565.1 Planctomycetota bacterium
CCGCGCGGCGGTACGGTCGATGATGCCGACGCGGGACACTCGAAAGATGACGGTACCGTGATCGCCACCGCCCGCAGCGCCGCCGACTCGGACCTGTCGCAGGCCGGTTCCATCATGGGGACGCCGGCGTATATGGCTCCCGAGCAGGCACGGGGCGAGATTGAAGACATCGACGAACGGGCCGACGTGTTTGCGCTGGGGTCGATCCTCTGCGAACTGCTCACGGGTCAACCGGCGTTTACCGGTCGCAACTCGGGCGAGATCCAGCGCAAAGCCGCGCGGGGCGAACTGGCCGATGCCGTGTCGCGCCTTGAACAGAACGCCTTTAAACATGATCCCGAATTGGTAACTGTGGCCAAACTGTGCCTGGCCTCGGAACGGGATGACCGGCCCCGCCATGCCGGCGAGGTCGCCGAGCGGATCAGCCGGTATCACTCGCAGGTGCAAGAACGTCTCCGGCAATCCGAGATCGAGCGGGCCGCCGTCCAGGCCCGTGCCGAGGAAGCCACCAAGCGCGTCGCCGTCGAACGGCAACGACTGCGGCTGACCGTGGCCCTCGCGGCATCACTGCTGGGGTTGTTACTACTGGGTGGCAGTGGCGCATTCTGGATCTACCAGCAACGCCAGTCGCGGCTGGCAGCGCTCGACACGACGATCGTGCGGATTGAGACCTTGCAGCAACAGGCGGAATCGGAAGGAGCCGAGTCCGCCAGTCGGCGCGAAGCGCTGGTCGCCGCCGACCTGGCGTTGAAAGACCTGGGGGACCTCGCGCCCTCCGAGCGGGGACAACGGCTAAAGACGCTCCGCGAAACACTAGCCGAGCAGCAGACGCAGGCTGAGCGCGGAAAAAAATTAGTGGCCGAATTGACGACAATCCGCCCGGAAAGCGACTCGCCGGGACACCAGGTGTCGGATCTCGATCGCGAGTACGACCGGGTGTTCCAGAGTCACGGCATGGACTTCAGCACGCTCCACGCCGCCGAGTTGTTGCCGGCCATTCGTGAATTCCGCGGTCCGGTAGTGCGTGCAATCGTCAACCACCTCGACCGCTGGTTGGTTCTGCGTCATCGCCTGGCAGCGGAGGACACCGGGCGATTGGCTCGTCTACTGGAAGTGATTCAGGGTCTCGACCCCGACTCGGAGCGAAATCAACTGCGGTCGATGCTGTTGAATCAGGATCTGCAGCCGTTTCTGAATTCCCTGCAACAAAAAGCGCGCCTCGCGTCGCTCGTGGATGAGGGCCCCGGAATGCCGCTGCTGTTGTCGTATCTGTTGAACCAGGCTGAAGACAAAACGACAGCCCACGAGGTTCTGCAGCGAGCCGTGCTGCGCTATCCGGGCGATCTTGCGGTCAATCTGGCCCTGGCCCGCATTTTGGAAAAGCAGGAATCGATTCGGTACTACGCCGTGGCCCGGGCCCTCGATCCCCATACGAGTGCCGAGATGGCCTATCGTCTGCGGGCTTGCGAAACCGCGGCGACGACCGCCGAGGCCATTGCGATTCGACGGGAAATCCAGCGGGCGGAACCGGACAATCTATTAAATCTCTTGCCATTGTTCCAAATGCATCAACGCGACGGGGACGCGGCCGAGGCCGAGAAGGTGCAGAGACAAATTCATCAGGTGCTCGTTCAGGCGGTACGCGAAGCGCCCGATGATCCACTGCCGAGTGTCCGGCGTGCGTATTATTCATTCCTGATGTTCGACTTCGAGCCGACGATTTCCGCATTTCGGGATATCTGTCGGCTGGCGCCCAACGATGCGGTCAGCCGCTATTGCCTCGGCGCCTGTCTGTGGCGGCGGGGGCATCTCGAAGAGTCCCTTGTCGAACTGCGCGAAGCCGTGCGTCTCGCCCCACAGGACCCCAACTACCATGATCTGCTGGCGACGGCTCTGAACCGGGCGCACGACGACGACGGTGAGATCGCCGAACTGAGAGAAGCGATTCGCCTCGATCCCCGGCACATTCGTTATCACGAAAAACTGGCCGAGGCGCTCAAGCGGCAGGGCGACCGGGCTGGCGAAATCGCGGAACTCAAAGCGGCTCTCCGCCTGATGGAAAGTGGCCAGACCGCTTCGTTGCATTCACCCGATTTGGACAAATCGGCCATCTATGAGCGGTTCCTGAAGGAAGCCGATGGCTCTCTGCAGGCGTATTTTATGGGTGCCTGGGCCGGTTTTATCCATGGCGAAGAGATCTTCGAGCGATCGCATGATGTCTACGACGCACTTGGCGAAGCACTCGCCGAGACGGGCGACTTTGCCGGCGGCCTGGCGGTCTATCGCGACGCCGTCGCGAAGGATCCTGAAAAAATCTCGTTGCGCCTGGGCATGGCCCACCTCATCGAGCGGCACGGTTCGATCGACGCGGCAATCGCAGTCTATCGTGAAGCCATTCAGGTCCATCCTGAGAATCTCGAACTCCACGAGAACCTGGCGGATCTGCTGGACCGCGCCAACGAGACCGAGGCGGCCCACGCCGAACTCGACGCCCTCATTCGCCTGCTGCGCGAGCAGTTGCGATCGAAGGAAGAGAGCTGGACTTTTCAGCGTCTGGGGACGGCGTATGTCCGGAAGGGACAACGTGAAGACGCACTGTCACAGTTCCGACGGGGCCTCGAACTTGCCCCAGAACCCGCGGAGACTGCCAACAACATCGCCTGGAACCTCGCCACGGATCAAAACCCTAAGCGGCGCGACGGCCAGATTGCCGTCGAACTCGCGACGCGGGCCTGCGAACTGACGGAGTGGAAAAATGCCACGTATCTTGACACCCTCGCGGTCGCCTGTGCCGAGGCAGGGGATTTCGACGCCGCCGTGAAATGGCAAACCCAAGCGATCGAGCTCGAGTCCAATTCGCAAAACAAAACAGAGTTTGAAAGCCGGCGGAAACTCTACCAGGAAAAAAAGCCGTTCCATCTGCCTGATCATCGTGAATGATCGGACATCGACATTTCCGTACGTCAGGACACAACGCGGTCGCGCCCTCGGAAGTGCCTCCTTGGGAGCGATCGTGCACCGACTGGTTCTAAAACTTTCGAATGCGATCCCGATGAGCCGGCGCATCTGGCCTGCGACTTGCGCCGCACGCCGCGCAACCAGCCCGCTGACGCTGGCCGTTCGCCGAAGTTTGGGGAACTGCATCGAAGTCGCGACTCTACATGCTTAACCTATCCATCGACTTCGAGCCCAGACCGCAAATGACCGTTCGGCGCGAAATTCTTTGCGCCTTTTGCGTGAACCCAATTTGAATCCGGCCGATGTGAAGCGAAAACGCGGAAAGATCCAAGTTAAACGGATACCCTGTGGGTTTCGACCGCGGGCGATCACGCCGGCTTTGGTTGCAGGAGACTCAAAGTGGGAAACCATTTTCTGAGATAACCGCGGTCGGTCGCCGCGAGTCGGTCGGCTTGCATGAGAGCATGGGCAGCGATCAAGAAGTCAGGAACCAGATGTTGTCGTGGTCCGCCGGCCAGACGATATTGCCGGAACGCATCCCCTGCCAGCCAAGACGCGGCCGGCAGAATCGGTTCATACCGAATTTGCAATCGGCCTAAGAAACTCATTAGACCAGCGGCGTCCGCTGTGGATGGGGCGAGTTCCGCAAACACAATCGGGCACACGACCAATTGCCCGTCCGCGGCAGCGGCCTGCAACAGGTTTTCCCAAGCCTGATAACCTGGTTCCTGTTTGATGAGAGACCAGAGAACGGATGAGTCGATGGCGGTGATCAAGGTGGTTTATCGACCCTCTGCGGTCGAATCATCGGACTCAACCGGACCGCCCCGCAGGTCATCAATGAGTTCCGCAGTCGAAATCGACTGCCAGGGATGTCCGTTCAATTCCGTTCTCGCGACAGTCCGCCAATCTGCCAGGGCGCTTTGCCACTCCGTCGGATTAACAACCCGACGTCCCACCAATACGGTGGCGGTCTCATCGAATTCGATTTGGTCACCCGGCTTCAGGCCGAGTTTCTCACGAATCGCTGCGGGAATCGTAATCTGACCTTTGCTGGTAAGCGTCGCTTTCATTGCATGTTTATACTACATTTTTGTAAGGAATTCAATACTTACCTTTGTGCAAACCTGATTCCAGGTTGAAACGCCGCCGAATCGGACTGAACGAACGATCGTGGACTCGCTGAATTTCACCCGTACTCGTTCATCGCCGGGGTATTCCTTCGATCCAACCCCACGGACCGGCTCGGCAGGAGCCCTGTCAATTACCCACATCTCTGCGTGTGTCGGGGCCGAAGGCGTCCCAGGCGAGGGCCAAGTCGACGAGACGTCGGATGCCTCGCCAGACACATTCTGATCCGGGCGCCAGATCACCACTTCG
>JAFEBR010000933.1 GCA_018242565.1 Planctomycetota bacterium
AATTGCCGGTTTCAGTTTTCGTCTCGTTCATTTCAATTGCAAACTGGGGCGATGCGGGTGTCTTAGAGCTTCAACGCGAGGGCGTGATCCGTTTTGAACTTCTTGGCAATCACGCGGATGTCGCCAACCTTCACGCCGAACTGGTTGTCGGGTGCACCGGCCTTCTGGTTATGGGCTGGCCGAGCGTCGCCAGCCAGGGAACTGAAGTTGTGCGAGGATTTCGTTGACGGTCATGCTCGCGGTTTTACAGGCAAATTTCACCCAGGCAACTTTGACCGGCGGTCCCGACAAGTCGGTTGTGTCGGTAGTCGGGGAACGCCGGCCCATGGTTTGCGCCCTTCGATTCCGTCGCCACGAAGCCCTTGCGAAATTTGTAAGGCGGCAGGCGGTCTTTTCGCACCCGGAATGTTCACCGAACGGCCCACTCTGGTATGCTCCCGCCGTGCGGGAAATGACATACGGGGCAGCCGGGGAGACGAGGACGTGATGCGATTCTTCACGATGGATTGGTGGTGTGGTGTGCAGACGGGTCTGACCGAGAACCCGGCCGACGACTATTTCACGCACCTGGCTGAACTGCGTGAGCGGGTGACTCCCGAGCAGCAGTCCACCCTGGATGGACTGTTGTCGCTGGCCCTGCACGATTCGCGGTTGTTCCAACTGCGAATGAATGCCGTCGCGGCCGAATTGCAGATCGAACTCAAGGGCTACCAGGTTGAAGAACGTTTCACGCTGGTCTATCGCGGGGTCGAGCAGTTCGTCAGTGAAGCCGATCTGGAACGCCAACTCTGTGGATCGGCCGGCTATGGCGACCTGGGTTACGATGAGGTGGACATCCTGCTGTCAGGAGCCTTTGTGCATCGGATGTTGTTTTCTTCGGGAATCGAAATGGCGGTGACGTTTCGCGAGTTCGAGTTGCTGCGAGAATCCACCAGCGCGTAATGAGCGGCCGCGAGCCCCGCTGGTTTACCGCCGCCGGTGCCGGGGGCGTGCGGATCAGGCAGGTTGATCAATCGCCAGACCGTTCCCAGAGGGGGGCAGTCGCTGTGCGAAGAGGGTCGCGGCCATCCGCCGGAGGAATGGGACGACGTGCTCGGGCGGGCGGATGTGGCGGGTCGCGAATGCGCCCTCGAAGAGGATTCCGAGTTCACGCGCGAACGCTGCGGGGTCGTCCGCCCCCGCTCCCAGCGCCATGTCGCGAATCATGGCCTCGATGTTGTCCTTGGCCTCCAGGGCCGCCTGATGAATCGGGTCGGACGTGTTGGGGAATTGGGCGACCGCGTTCATGAAGAAGCACCCGCGGAACACGTCGCCTTCCAGGACTTCGACGAGCAGCGTAACGAATTCAGCGAGTTGGCGTCGGGCATCGAGTCCGACTCGCTGTGCGAGGAGTTTCCGGCAGTTGTCCCTCCACCATCGGTCATGCCAGTGGATGACGTCAGCGACCAGATCCTCTTTGCTCTCGAAGTGCCGGTAGAACGCCTGCTTCGAAATCCCGACGGTCCGGAGGATTCGATCGAGGCCAACGGCGTGAAATCCCTCAGTGTCAAACAGTGCTTCGGCGGTTTCGATCAGCTTTTGCCGCGTCGGAGATGGGTCCGCAACCGGCACGCGCGTCGGTAGCTGGTCGGAATTGGCCTGGGCCGGGCGAGGTGTTCGAGGACTCACAGGATGCTCCAGGATGGGACTCGGGCGATTCAGTTGAACCTGAGGTGCCGGTTGACCTCTAGTCAACCAGTTCGT
This sequence comes from Planctomycetota bacterium, assembly GCA_018242565.1. GTDB lineage: Bacteria > Planctomycetota > Planctomycetia > Planctomycetales > Planctomycetaceae > JACQFH01. Next base: position 1,744 of record JAFEBR010000933.1, read on the forward strand.
TGACCAACAGTCAAATCGTTTCGGATTCCGGCCCACGTAGAATTTGATCGTGATGACACCTGTTCGAATCGATCCCTTGAATTCAGGAGTAACAATGTCGGTATCCTCTCCCAGCACGAAATCTTCGGATGTCCCTGTAAACCCCGAGGCGCTGCAAGCGCTGCATGCCAAGGTCCTGGGTGATTGTAATGCCGGAATCGGCAGCCTCCTCGCCTTTCTGGGCGACAAACTCGGGCTGTTTCGCCTGTTGGCTGCCGCTGGTCCGCTCACAACAACGGAGGTGGCCGAAGGGGCGGGGCTGAACGAGCGCCTGGTTCGCGAATGGTTGTCGGCTGTGGCCGCGGCGGGGTACGTAACCTATCAGCCCGACGGCGAACGATTCGGGGTGACTCCTGAACAGGCGATCGTGTTCGCGACGGAAGGCCACCCGGCATTTCTGCAGGGCCCGATTGACTTGATCTACAGTCTGTACCACGACGAGCCCAAGCTGAGTGATGCGTTCCGACACGGACGCGGAGTGCCGTGGGGGGAACACAACGCTTGCCTGTTCTGTGCGACCGAACGGTTCTTCGGCCCGCTCTATCGTTCGTCGATCCTTGGAGAGTGGTTGCCCGCAATCGACGGGGTGATCGAGACCTTGCAGGGTGGTGCCGATGTCGCCGACGTCGGGTGTGGACTGGGGACCTCGGCGCTGATCATGGCCGGGGCGTTCCCTGCATCGCGGTTCGCCGGGTTCGACAGCCACACCGGCAGCATCCACTCTGCCCGCCAGGCTGCTGCCGAGGCCGGTCTGACCGACAGGGTGCGATTCGAGCCGATCTCGGCGCAGGAGTATGCCGGCAAGTTCGACTTGATCTGCTTTTTCGACGCCCTGCACGACATGGGGGACCCGGTGGGGGCCGCAGCGCATGCGAAGGAGCGGCTCAAACCGGGCGGCGTTGTCATGCTCGTCGAGCCATACGCCGAGGACCGGTTGGAAGACAACTTGTCCTCAGAACGGGCGCCCGTGTCGCGTTTCTTCTACGCCGCGTCAGCTCTGGCCTGCGTGCCCGGGGCGCAGGCACAGGCTGTCGGACGGGCGCTGGGTGCCCAGGCGGGGCCGCGGCGCTTAACCATGGTTCTGCAGGAGGCCGGGTTTGGTCGGGTCCGAGTTGCGGCCCGGACGGCGATGAATCTGGTCCTTGAAGCGCGCCTTTGATGCGAGCGGTTTCGGAACCCCAGTCGCTTTTCCGGAAGCGGCTGAGAGGTTCCGCCACTGCGATGCAATTGGGGTTATCTGAGGTGAGGGCCCGGCCCAGCCTGCCGACGAACGGTCATCTTGCAGATGGGGCCGAGGCTGTCTGACCGAAACGTCGGCGAGAACCATGACGCGAGGGCATCTGCCGAGCCATCGGCAACGTCCCGCGACATGGTTTGCCGCTGTCAACGATTCGCACCGTTGATCCGGTGAACCGAACCTGACTCAGCCCTCTTAGTCCGGTTGGACAGTCTGCGAATCGGCTGGCTATGGCGAACTGCATTAAGATGGTAAGGTGGACGTCCTGGCGTTGGGAACCTTTTTACGCCGGATCTTGTTCCCGTCGGGAATCGAAATGGCGGTGACCTTTCGCGAGTTCGTGTTGTTGCGGGAATCCGCCAGTGCGTAACGAACGGCCGCGAGCCTTACTGGCGGATCAGGTCTACGTTGGCTCGACGCCGATTCCATGCAGGACCCGATCATACTCGCGGAGTGCCGAGTCGATTTCAAAGATCGGTGCTGTGTCTGGATTCGCCACTTGATCGCTGACCGACGCGTCGTCCATGCTTTCCTGTGGCGGTGCCTGCTCAACCCAGCGCATCTCGGCGGTCGAAATCGGTGCTGGGGGCGTGGTAAGGGGCGTTCAAATGATGAATACTGGCCGGGGCTACAGATATTTTGTCAGCCTGATTTCAGTCTTTTTCATTCTGGGCGGCTTGATGTTCGCGGTGTTCGGGTTGTGCCTGGTAATGCCGATTACTTCGCCATTTCCATTCGTTGAAAGCGACATGCTCAATCGACAACTACTGGGAATAGCGAGTTTGGTGACTGTCGGGATTGGTGTCGGCTTGCTCTTTCGGAATCGATTCGCCTGGTATGCCCTGCTGGTATATTTGGGGAGCGGGGTATTGATTCCGGTGGCTTCGGCCTGGGATGCCAAGAAGGTCGCTGCGTGGGGTTATTTGTTTCCGATTCTTGGCAGTCTCATCAACGGAGTCGTAGGCGTGGGGCTCTTCGTCGCGCTGCGGCCGGCCTTCAGCTCGGCCAGGACGGGTTACAGTCATGGCCACT
>JAFEBR010000934.1 GCA_018242565.1 Planctomycetota bacterium
TCTCTGCAGCGCGGTGGACGAAATCACGGGACCGACATCGGTCCTTTCGTCGCGGGGGTCACCCCATTGCAGTCCCGCCGTGGCCAGACACAACTCGCGCAGAAATTCTTCGCTGCGGGCACGTTCGATAATCACCCGTCGGTTCGCCGTGCAACGCTGACCGGCCGCTCCAAAACACGCTGCGGCAATCTTACGGGCCGCTTCCGCCAGATCTGTATCGCCCCACACGATGGCCGCGTTATTGCCCCCCAGTTCTGCCTGCAAGGGGACCCGACGGACAGCACACAGGGCCTGCGCCGCCATGCCGGCCGCCATCGACCCCGTCAACGTCACCGCATCAATCTGCGGATCAGCGAACAACAATTCTCCCGTCCGGTTGTCCCCCTGAATCAAGGTGACCGCTCCGGCCGGCCCTCCGGACTCGCGCAACAACTCGCAAATACGCCCGGCGATGCCTGCGCCCGGTATCGCCGGTTTCCAGACAACCGTGTTGCCATACAGTAACGCGGGGGCCAGCTTCCCCAGAGGGATGGCCAGCGGATTATTCCAGGGGGTAACGAGTCCCACGACTCCGAGCGGCACACGGCGTCGGGTCCACCCCGGGCCGGTTTCCCGATCCGCCGCGCCGCCCTGCGGGGATAAGGCGTAGTTGACCGCGCTCTGAATCAGTCCTACGGCGAATCCGATTTCCAAGCGGGCGTCGCGCAGTGGCTTTCCGGTCTCTTCGACGATTTGATCGGTGAGTGCTGCCGACTCGGCCTCGACCCGCCGGGCAACCTGCGACATCCAATTGGCCCGCTCGGCCAAAGTCGTCTGGGACCACGACCGGGACGCCTCGCGTGCCACCGAGGTCGCCTCGGCGACCTGGTCTCGCCCACAGATCGGAACACGCCACAACACGCCAGATCGATTTCGCGGACTGACATGATCAATGGTCGGCAGATGAGGTACCGGTTGCGGACCATTCGCGAGTACGACTGCTGGCAGAGTTGTCGGGCTGGAGTCCGCAGGGCCGCACGGCGACCGATGCTCACAAGAAATGGCCCTTGTGATTTGAGTCACCGACAGGAATTGGGCGAGACGTTCGCTCAGATAACGACGCGTGACGGCGGCATGCAGTGGATCGTCGTCGCCGATCGCATCGTCCGCCATCCAGACCTGAAATCCCAATTGATAGGCGTCGATCGCCGTCGTTCGCACACAGGCCCGTAGATGCACGCCCGCCAGAATCACGGTATCGACATTCGCCGCGCGCAACCGGGTCGCCAGGTCGGTTCCATGGAAGCCGCTGTAAAACCGCTTGTGGACGATCTCTTCTCCTGGCAGAGCCAGCAAGTTTTCGGGAGGGCTGTGCCCCGGTGTTCCCGCACGACAGCGCTGCAGACCAGATTGCCGCCAATGCGGCATCTGCTGGGCCTCGTCGGTCACGGTCGTCCACACATGAAAGACCGGAATCTGCGCCGCACGGCACGCCGACCTCAAACCGGCGACCGTCTGGCAAAGTCGCTCGGCACAGGGATCGAGCCGCTGAGCGGCCAGGTAATCGCGTTGCAAGTCGATCAAGAGCAGCGCCGGGGTCATGTCAGGCAATCTCGTGTGAGAGTTTCCAGACAGCGGCAGCGATACAGTCGGCCATTTCACGAGTCCCGACAATCCGGCAACCCGGTTCCTGCACATCTTCCGTACGCGTCCCGGAACTCCACACCTGCTCGACGGCCGCCTCGATCAGTCGCGCCTCCCGCGCCAGGCCAAACGACAACCGCAACATCATCGCTAACGAGAAAATCTGCCCGACGGGATTGGCACGGTCGGTCCCCGCCAGATCATGTGCCGCACCATGATTGGTCTGATACACGGCTTCCCCTGCCGCCGAATAGCTGGCTCCATAACACAGTCCGCGTGAACCCAGCAGCACGCCTCCGATGTCTGAAACGATGTCACCAAACAAATTCGGAGTCACGATCACATCGAATCGCCACGGGTCATGAATCATATGGAAGCAGGCGTAGTCGATTTCGAGTTCCCGCAGTTTGATTCCGTACTCGGTGGCCAGTTCCCGCGCACAATCGCTCCAGAGCTGACTGACCGTGGGTATCCCGTTGGGCTTGAAGACCAGCGTCAGTTCGCCACGGCGTTTCTGCGCGTAACCGGCGGCGATGTGCAGAACGCGGCGTACCTGGTGTTCATTGTATTGGAATTTATGGGTGGCCAGACGACCAAACGAGTCACACTTCGATTCGCCCCAGCACCCCTGGTAAATCCCCCCCGAATTCTCACGAACGACGAGGATATCCACCTGTTCGGTGTGGCGTGGCTGAAACCGTCGGGCTCGGTCGAGCGCCGCCGAGGGCACCAGCGGATTGAGTTTATAGTACAGATCAAACTGCTGACGGACGTCGTAGACAAACCGTCCGCCGCCGGCCCCCGCCAGTATAGCCCCCTTCCGCGCGAAGACATCTTTGCAAAAGTCACAGATGGCCGGGCTGAGCGGCGTCCCGCATTCCCGGACGGCGGCATCGCCGATCGCCCCCCCGGTCAACAGTTGAAACCGGCGCTGCGGTGTGATGGATTCCACCGCCTGCAGCACGGCCTTGGCTGCTGCGATCATTTCCGGCCCGATTCCTTCGCCCGGCAGCAGTCCAATGGTCAGGGGAGTTTCTTCGACTTTATTCGCTTCAGCCTGTGGCGCCATAACTGGTCCGAGTGCCTTCAATTCCAGAGCGCAAGGTATTCCTGCGAGGGCTGTCGTCACAGAAGAATTCCTGTGTGGTCCGTCGAGCCTCTCGTTCCGGGACGATCAAAACGATCACCAGAGACATGTTTCCAACGATTTGGGGCAAGCCCCACAGATTCACGCTTCGGGCCGATTGCAAACCCGACACTTGGTGTGATGCTCCTCAACAGGCCGCCGCGAAACGACTGCTGTGCAAACCAGAACGATCAGTGCTTCACAGAGTTCCAGGACGACGCTCGGCCGGCCCGAGCAAAAACAGCGATTCCGCAGCTCCTGAATCACACACCAGCCCGTCGATCCATCGCCAGGATGCCCCAACATTAAGCTGGGACACGCATATTTTAACCATCCCCATGTGATTTCTCAATTGTCGCTCACGGCCCTTTTCGCCACCCGCAGTCCAGGTTGTGGCCCCACCCCGACAGACCTGCCAACACGCGCTGAAAGCGATACACTAAAATTCAGAACTGTGGCGAGGCTGGCCTCAGTAGAGGAAGAGCTTTGGATCATCATTCGTCAACTCGATTACAGGCACTACTGGCGACCGGACTGCTCGACAGCCCGGCCGATCCGTCGTTCGACCGCATCGTCCGCCTGGCGGCGAAGTTGCTGAAAACCCCCGTCGCCCTCGTGTCGCTGCTCGACGAACGCCGCCTGTTCCTGAAGAGTTCCCTGGGCCTTCCGAGAGAACTCGAACTGGCAAGAGAACTGCCGCTCACCGAAGACGCCCTGTGCAAACATGTCGTCGTCGAAGAACAACCGCTGGCGATTCCTGACACGCGTCTGCATCCCCGCTTCTCCACTTCGGGATTTCTCCAGGAACTGCAGTGGATCGCCTACCTGGGCGTGCCGCTGCGTGACCCTGCCGGTGTGGTGCTGGGGGCCTTCTGTGTCATTGACCATGATGTGCGGAACTGGACCGACGACGATGTGCAGTTGATGCTGGAACTGGCGGGTTTCGTCAACTCACTCATCGCCGAGCAAAGCCCCCTCGCCAAAGCCCTGTGGAGGTTTCGCTCGCTGGTCGACCACAGTGGCGATTTCATCGCTTTGGCCGACCTCAATACGCAGGTCACGTTCGTTAACCCGGCGGGCCGCCGACTCGTGGGCCTGGGTCTCGATGCGGAACTCTCGGGCAAGTCGATTGCCGATTTTCTGACCGCCGAAACCGTTCAGATTGCGATGAAAGAGTCGATTCCCGCAGCCTTGTCGCAGGGACAATGGCGCGGCGAAGGTCGGCTGCGCCACTTCGGTGATGGACATGCGATCGAAACCGAGATCAACTTCTTCGTGCTGCGGGAAGCCGGGGCGACCGTACCGGCCGGCTTTGCGACCATTCTGCGCGATATCACCAAACGCAACGAATTCCGCCGACAACTGACAGAAAGCGAAGCCCGCTTCCGGAACTCGTTTGAAAACGCCCCCATCGGCATGGCGTTGGCCTCACTCTCGGGGCAGTGGACCCGCGTCAATCTGGCCCTGACTGAAATGCTGCAGCGACCCAGCTACGAGTTGATCGGTAAAGCGGCCGTGGACTTCTGGCAATCCGACGACATCGTTTCCGATTCCGAGCATCGTGCCCGGTGCATTTCAGGGCAATGCCCCCGCTTCGAAAATGAATGTGTCACCCAGCGGAACAATGATGCGGAGTTACGGGCCCTGCGCGTCGTTTCCCTGGTTCGTGATTCGCACGGCCGGCCACAGTACTTTATCGAGCAATTTCAGGACGTCACGCAGCAGCGGCGATTTGAAGAATCGCTGCGCATCGCCAAGGAATCTGCCGAGGCGGCCAGCCAGGCCAAGAGTGGGTTCCTGGCCAACATCAGTCACGAATTACGCACGCCGCTGGCAGCGATCCTGGGCAACGCCGACATGTTGCTCGATCCCCGACTGCCGGGGACTGACCGCGACACATCACTGCAGTCCATCCGCCGTAATGCCAGTCACCTGCTGCAACTGATCAATGATGTGCTGGATCTGTCCAAAATTGAAGCTGGCAAGCTCGAACTCGAATGCCTGCCTTATCCCCCCTGGACCATCATTCTGGAGGCCGTTTCCGCACTGGGTGTTCGCGCCACCGAAGCCGGCCTGACCTTGCGCACCGAACCGATCGGCCACCTCCCCGACAGTGTCGTTGTCGACCCCACACGCTACCGTCAAATTGTGCTCAATCTCGTGGGAAATGCCATCAAATTCACGCCCCGCGGCAAGAGCGTCTGCGTGCGCATGTCGTGGCAACCGTCCGTCGAGAAGTCCCTGGCGGAATTGATCCTCGATGTCGTCGACGAAGGCATTGGCATCGCCCCCGAAGTCTGCGCGCGGCTGTTCCAGCCATTTGAGCAGGGAGACAGTTCGACCACGCGAGAATACGGCGGTACGGGCCTGGGATTGAGCATCACCCAGCACCTGATCCGAGCAATGAATGGCTCGATTTCCCTGCACAGCGAGGTGGGCTGCGGGTCGACTTTTACTGTCCGCATTCCCGTCGAAATTGTGACGGGCGGAGTCGACGGCGCAGGCTGGCCTCTGCGAGAATCGCGCCGCCAGTCGTCCGCTGGCCAGGCTCGGGGACGCATCCTGCTGGCCGAAGACAGCCCCGACAATCGCCGAGTGCTGCTGTATTACTTGAACCGTGCCGGCTTTCAAACCGATGCGGTCGAAAACGGCCGACTGGCCGTGGAACAGGCGCACCGTGCACGGTACGACGCCATCCTGCTCGATATGCAGATGCCCGAACTCGATGGTTATGGCGCCGCCAGCGCTTTGCGCCGCGAAGGCTATCCGGGGCCCATCATCGCTTTGACCGCCAATGCCATGCAGTCCGATCGCGAGAAATGCTTGCGGGCCGGATGCACCGATTATCTGTCGAAACCAGTCACGGCCGACGACCTGACTGGTTGCATTGGTCGCAACCTGCACTCGGCCAAGAGTTCCAGCGCAGTCTCCGCGACGGACGGGGCGCCCCACGCCTCGGACGTCGATGAGGCGTTCGAGAAACTCAAACAGCGCTACATCGCCCACCTGGCCCAACGGATTGAAGAGGCCCAACTCTCCCTGGCCTCGGCGGATTTTGCCAGACTGCGAACGCTGGCGCACCAGACGCGCGGCGTCGCAGCCACCTATGGCTTTTCAGAACTGGGAGACGTCGCGACGGCACTGGAATCGGCCATCATCGCGGAACAGCCGGTTCCGGACATCGCCCGGATCACAGAACAATGGATCGATCTGGCCCGCACCGTTCTGGCGACGACATCCTCTTAATCCGGCCCGGCGGACTCGTTATGTCGCCACGCTCTGACCGAAGTGCGCGCTCCGCAATGTCATCAAGTTCGTCTCGGAAACCAGCCAAAGCCGTGTGAAAAGCGTGTTGACGCCCACGGCACCAATTCGATCAAATATAGTTGATATGAGGGACGCGATCACCAGGGAGATGAGACGATGCTGACAATCGATGCGATCGGAGGCCCGGGAGCCCGCTGGAATCGGCGTGCTTTCCTGCAGGTCGGTGCCTTGGGACTGGGGGGCCTGACTTTGACCGACCTGCTGCGCAGCCGGTCTCAAGCCGATCCCGCCACGTCGCCACGCCCCAAATCGGCCATTCTGATTTTCTTGTCGGGTGGCCCGTCGCACCTCGATATGTACGACATGAAGCCGCTGGCACCGGCGGAATACCGGGGAGAATTCTCGCCAATTTCGACGAATGTCCCCGGAATCGACATCTGCCACCTGATGCCCATGCAGGCCCAGATCGCCGACAAGTTCACCATTTTGCGTGGTGCCCAGATCGCCAACCTGCATTCCGGTAACATGTTCTACAGCGGGTTTCCCTGGCAGGAAACACCCCGCGCGTCGGTTCCTGGGGAGGCCCGTCGCCCCGCCGTCGGCTCAGTCGTCAGCCGGCTCCGTCCGGGACCGAAAGATGTTCCGACGTATGTCAGCATCGAAAACCACTGGGAATGGGAACGGGCGTATTACCTGGGGGTCGAGCACGAACCGATCCGCGTCGGCGGATCAAATCCCCGTGAGGCGATTGACAACATGGGGCCGCTGAAAGACCTGTCGTCGATTCGCCTGACCGATCGACAAGACCTGCTGCAGAATCTCGACGCCGTTCGACGCGACCTCGAACTGGGGGCCACGGCGAAGGGAGTCGATCGGTTCCGACAACGAGCCTTTGAAATCGTCAGTTCCACGAAAGTTCGCGATGCGTTCGATCTCGAACGCGAAAGCCGCGAAACCAAAGATCGTTACATCGCGGGCGAATATCGCCACGGCCCGCATCCCGGTCGATCACTGCTGCTGGCGCGGCGCTTGATCGAAGCGGGCGTCTCGGTGGTCACAGTGTGTACCCATGGCTGGGATACCCACCAGGCGAACTTCTCGTCGCTGCGAAATATGCTGCCCCCCTTGGACCGGGCACTGCACGCACTTGTGACGGACCTCGACGCCAGCGGCCGGCTGGACGATGTGGCCATCGTGATGGGGGGCGAATTCGGTCGGACACCCCGCATCGGCGACGTTACCCCCGATGGACGGAGTCACTGGCCCGACGCCGGCTTCTTGTGGGTGGCAGGCGGCGGCCTGAAAACCGGCCAGATCATCGGCGAAACCGATGCCAAAGGCGAGAAAGTGGTCGGCAACCCCATCGGCATGAAGAGCGTTCTGGCCACGATCTACCGGGTGCTGGGGGTCGATGCCGCGACCGCGCTGCTGGACCACAACGGTCGGCCGCAATATGTGCTGGATGAACGTGAACCGGTCGCGGGACTGCTGTAATGCCCGAACAGCGTCCCACGATTTACGAAGCGGCCGGCGGCCGTCAGGCGTTTTTCGATCTGGCCCACGCCTGGCATCGCCGGTGTCTGGCCGATGAAGTCGTGGCTCACGCTTTCTCGCACGGCTTTCACCCGCAACATTCCGAGCGATTGGCGCTCTACTGGATCGAGGCATTCGGCGGACCGGCTGATTACAGTCAGACGATTGGCGACGAGTCGTTTGTGCTGCGGATGCATGCCGGCAATGGCCAGCATCCCGATATGGACCAGCGCGCCGAAGCCTGCTTTGCGTTAGCGCTGGAAGATACCGGGTTATCGCGAAACGACAGTCTGCGACAAAGTCTGCAGGATTATTTCCATTGGGCGACCGTCGCCATGGCCGCGTATCCCCGCTCAGCCGACGACGTGCCCGCCGGCCTGCGCGTCGCGCGATGGTCCTGGGATGGGCCGGTGCCGAACACCAGTTCACGGTAGCGATCTGAGCCCAGCGCTCCATTGTGTAACGCGACCAGCGTCTGTCACAGAAGCCTCAGCGCCGCCGAGACATGCCGGGCTTCAGCCACCCACTGGGGCCGGATCCAGCCGGGGCACCGGCCGGCTGATCCGTTTCCCATTCAGCAGCGCGCCGATCCAGGTCGAGCGGACACAGAACTGGTAACTCAGCAGCAAGACGATCACAGCCACCAGATTCACTGCGGCAAATTTGAGGAACGCGTTAACAGGCACATCACGGGTCCACATCTGCAACGCCAGCACGAGTGGCTGATGGGCCAGGTACAACCAGTACGAAGAATCGGACAGATACCTGATCCAGGCCCGTTCGCGCGGGAGCAGCCACCGAAACAGCCCCATCAGTCCAAAAGACATTTCCCAGACGTAGATCACCTGGCACACATCCGCGACGAGAGGCTGGTTCATCCGAAAAATCCACACGGGGAACGCCAGGCACAACGCCACGAATAGATGCAGCCACCAGAACCGGCCCACGGGGGCGCGATGCCTGGTGACATCAAACTGCAGCACACCAAAACTGAAAAACAGGGCGTAATAAAACAGCAAATGGGGCTGCGGCAGGATGCCCGTTGACGTATCCGGCCCGAAATGAATCGGCCCGGTTCCCATCACACACTGGGGCAACCAGGTGAGCGGAATCAGGCACAGCGAGATGCCCCACGCGTGACGCGTGAACCAGGACGATTGCAACACTCCCGCGCAGGCCGCGAAACCCGCAATCATCCAGCAGAGAAACCACAGAAACCACAGGTGTGTGAAAACATCGGTCATGAAGAGTTGCCACGACGCCCCGGCCAGGGACACCTCGAATTGTTCCGACGTGAGCCAGGTCTGATACGTTTCACGCCAGGACACAGACGTCGTCCGTCCGTCGGCAGTCGAAGCGTGTTGACCCGGGCCCTTGGCCACGGCCAGTTCATCCGCCACGCCAAGCAATCGGGCGCGAACTTTCGCCCGGTCCGCTTCCAGCAGATCTTTGTCGGGCTGCGGCAACCCCAGAATCTTGACGATGAATTCCGTCGTCTTCCAATCGGCGTCTGTGGCTTTGTGCGGGAGTTCGCCACGCTGGTTGCGGGCCTTTGGGTCGGCCCCGTGGTCTAACAACACCGCGGCGATGTCGTCGCGACCGAGAAAGGCCGCTCCGTGCAACGGTCGATTACCATCGCGATTTCCGCGATTCACATCGGCGCCATTTTCGATCAACCGCACGACGAGATCCCGGTCTCCCTGCAAGACGGCCCAATTCAGCGGGGTGATACCCAATTCGGAATCGGGCGCGTTGATCTGGGCAGGATCAGAAATCCAGCGTTCGATTTCACTGGGCTGGCGTGCCCGAATGGCTCCGGTCAGCGTTTCGACCGCTGCCGACGTACTGCTGGCCTGCCCTGCCAGCACGGCCTGCCGCCACACAAACTTCGTCAGAGGAATGATGGTTAACAACCCCAAGGCGCAAGGCAGCAGAATTCTTGCCGCTCGCTGCTTCACAACCGCCGCCAGACCGCGCTTGCGGAACATCATCATCGTGAAATAACCACTCACGATAAAAAACAGAGGCATGCGAAAGCCGTGGACCAGGACGAAGAAGATGCCCAGCAGTTCATTCTGCTGTGAATCCTGCACGGCCCAGGGGGCTTTGAAGTAGGCCAGCGAAGCGTGCAGGCCGATGCCCAGCAACATGGCAAAAGCCCGCAACGCATCGAGATCATGACGCCGGTCATCGCCCACGCGAATCGGCGGGCTGGAAGTCAGAGAATCGGTAACACTCACTGTCATCATCCTGGCAAGTCAGAAGTTCGTGAAAAGCGAGGAGGCTACCGCAGCGAACGCACCAAGACAATAGAGGACGCCCCAAACATCCGGTGCATCAAGGCCCCTTTTTCCAAGTCCTCACCAGCGTGTCATTTCGATGCCCCGTCGCCTGGCTTCAGCCAGCGGTTCAGAAACGCGTAGGCCCGTTGACGGGCGGCCTGGGGAAATGAATGCCTGACAGTCGGATAATCCGTAGCCAGACGTTCGCCGGTACCATACAGTTCAAAGATCGGCCTCGCCCCGGCGAGTGTCTCCCGCACCCCCAACACGTCGAAATCGTCGTCTTTCTCGGCGGCGCTGGCATAGAAGGCTCGAGGTGCAATTGCAGCAATCAACTCCGGAAAATCGAAGGGGACGCGATCCGGCTGATTCTGGTAGACACTGGCAATCCGCGGCATGTATCGCGGCCCAGTCCAACTGGGAACATCATCGCGATGAAACCGGCAGAACCCGCAGCTGGAAACGACCGCCTGCAACCGCTCATCGAACAGCGCGGTAAAAATGGCATTATGTCCCCCCAGCGAATGCCCCAGCACACCCAGGCTTGCCGCGTCCACTTCAGGGCGTGACTGCAACAGATCGAGCGCTCGCAGATTGTCCCAGATGGCTTTCATGGTGCCACTCACGTAAGGCGAACGGTCGCCGAATTCGTAGGAGTGTTCACCAAACGAAGGATAATCGGGGGCCAGCGTGACATACCCGTGGTCACGTGCCAGTTCCAGCGCGTAATGCAAATCGGCACTCCCAGCCAACCCGGCCGGTTCGGCCTTCCCTTCAGGAACCGTCTGATGCAGACAGAGAACTGCCGGCAGCGGCCTGTCGGCTTGCCGGGCCGGCAAAAACAAATACGCCGGCACGCGATCCGCAGGATCAGATTGGTAACTCAACTTGATGCGCGTGATTTCCCCCACGACCACCGTTTCGGTGATCTGCACATCCAGCGGGACGCGGAATTCGGGACCGGGCAGCGGCCCGGCCACCAGTTCGAAATTGGCCTGGATCTGCCGGCGACGCTGTTCCCAATCGGCCGTCGTGGCCAACGGCCGCGAAGTCCCCGCAGCGTCGATCACTTCCGTCAGTCGCACGCGATCCGCGTAGACTTTGGGCTGAACCCGCGGCTCAAACCGGCCCAGCGGGTAACCGCTGCGATACGAGATCACGAATTCTCCATCCGAGGTCCGATAGCGAACTTCATCACCACGAGCAAAGTCGGTGGGTGCTGTACGGCGGAGAAACTCGGGAGAGGTCCGCAACAGGTAGCGATCGGCCGTGCGAAAGACGATCTGAGTCCGATCTCCCAGTGAATGCCCGGCCGATGCGAAGACCTGCCCGTCGAGGTCGGCCTGTGTCACAAACTTCGGTTCGACGGCCAGATGCCAGGCCTGCATCCGCCGCACGAGTTCTTCCGCGTCGGCAAAGGGACAGACGACATCCTCGACGCCATGCACGATCACAATTTTCGCCGCGGTTTTCAGACGCTGCATGGTCCACAGATGTTCCGCACACCCGACGAAGCGCAGTTCCTGCTGCCCACGACTGAGGTGATACGGATGCTGCGGATCGCGGGACCAGCGGGCATTGAGGTCACTCCCCCCCGGCAGGTTGAAGGCGATGTCATCCGAGAGCTTTTTCATGCCGCACATGTCGATCACGCACGTGAAAGTGCGCGGCGCCAGCTTGTTGGCCATCAGCGTGACGTTGCCCCCGCCAGATCCCCCGGTGGCATAGATCCGCCCGTCATCAAACCGGATCTGCAGGTCGAGCAACTGCTGACGCAGCCACCACAGGGCGCGCAGTGCATCCAACCCCTGCAAATAACCGAAGTCATACGGTTCGGGCCCGCGGATCGAATCCTCGGGACCGCTCTGCAGATAATTGACGCAGAGCGCGACCACATTCAAATGATCGGCCAGCGCTTGAGGATGGGCCGTTCCCACGCAATCGGTTCCGCCCCAATTATGGAGCGTGAGCATCAGGCCGGTCTCGGCAGTGACCCGCTCACGCTGTCCCCCTGGAAAATGCACCAGGACCCGCACAGACCGCGGCCCCGGCCGCAACAGCCACTCCTGGGCCGGCAATTCCACGACGCCATTCTGCGCCGGCAGGGCCGGCCAGTCGGCGGCCGACGCGGGCAGCACCCATCCGAACAGGAAGGCGCCCTGAATCACCATCTGCCCGACGAAGCGTAATCGACTCATAACAATCAGCCTTTGCGAGATGGGGTTCGTGTGAACCAAAGTCCTGGCGACTTCGTCGATCAGCGGCATCACCGTTCGGACAGCATGCCAGGTCGTGTCGTGTGATTCCCGGCTTTGTGCGAGATCGCGCCTCGTTTCACACAAACGAGAGACAGGTCCCAGTCAAATCACCGTTTACTCAAACACCACCCCCACGGCTGGTTCGGTAGCGCCCTCGACCTGTGTGTTCTTCTGGTTACTTTTGATGCGGGCATTACGGAATTGCATTCCCCGCACCCAGTCTTCGACATGGACCCCGATTCCAAATCCCGTCACGTCGAACTGATCTAATTGTGCCGCAGTCACGGCGACGGCGTAGATCCCCTGAGATCCAGGCGCGGCGTTGCCGGATAACGTGACTCGGCGAAACACGGGTTTGTTGATTCCCGGATGAGCCGGATCGCGAACCGCATCGTAACCAAAGGCTTTGCGCGAGCGCCAGATATTGTCGGCCAGGCCGTTCAGTACCATGCCGAATCGGAAAGCGGTCCCGATCCGGACGTTTTCCACGCGATAGCCCGAATGCTCGAGATCGCGCTGGTCGGCGGGGGCAAATTCGTAACCCAGGTCGCCGCCAAAGATCGCCACGGCCGTCGCTGCCGCCTCAATTTCGACATCGCGAATTGTGATGTTGTGGCAGGCCGAGCACCGAATGCCGGCATCATTCGCATCGACGTTTCGCAGCAAACGACCAATGCGAATATTCTCGATGAGGATGTCATGCGGGTGCGTGCTGTAGATCTCCCCCTGTTCCCAGAGGCGTCGCATCCGAGGAATCTCGGCGTCTGCGGAGGTGATCGGCCCCACCGATCCCCAGTCGAGACCAATCCCCAGCAAGGCCTTGTCGGAATCGAGGATCCGCACATTACGGATCGTACCGTGACACGCCTCGGACATGATCTGAATCGCCGAGGCCGCGACCTGCTGGTCAATCGTCATATTTTCAATCGTCCAGTGCGAGACTTTCGCAAACCGCCCCGGCTTAGCCGGCGTCCCACCGTCGCCATAGGCAGCCCCCACGTTAATCGCCGCATGCCAGCAGGCCTGCGAGCCCTTGCCCGCGCTGTTGACGACGCGGATCGTCCCATTGCCGATGGCAGAGTCGTTCGACAACCGGACGCCATAGCTGTTGGATCGCAAATCGAGCAAGAGCGTGCTGCCATTGAGATCAAGGCGCACCCCCTCGGGGACGAGCAGCGCGTGAACTGATTTCTCGTCACCGAGTTGGTCTTCCCGTACGGCACACTTCACAACAGAGTTTCGCGCCAGCCGGAGGCACTGCTCCGATTTCACATGCCGATTCAAGACGGTCTGCAATTCCTGTCCGTCGGCAGCTTCGACGTCGATCACTCGCTCGGGCTCCGGCCCGTCCGACAGGTCCGCCGCCCGCGCGGAACCGGGACCGAACGGGTTCCCCCAAAATGAAAGGGCGGTCAATAAGAATAACCCTGTCCACAGCCGGCAGCCTGTGGACATTTGGAATGCTGCCCGCCGATTTGATCGCGATCGAGGCA
>JAFEBR010000935.1 GCA_018242565.1 Planctomycetota bacterium
AATCGGCGTGGTCAGCTACAGCCCCCTGGCCCGCGGCATTTTGTCGGGAAAATATCAGGCCGGAGCCCCATTCCCCGAGGGGAGCCGGGCCGCGCGCAACGACAAACGCATGCAGCAGGCCGAGCTGCGCGACGCCAGTTTCCAGATCGCCGCCGAAATCAGTGCCCATTGCGCGAAAAAAGGGGTCGCCATGAGCCAATTTGCCTTGGCCTGGTGCCTGGCGAATCAGAACATCACATCGGTGATCATTGGCCCCCGTACAATGGAACAGTACGACGACAATGTGGGCTGCCTGAATGTCACGATTGACGAAGCCGATGAAGCCTTCATCGACAACCTGGTCCCACCGGGTGAGCACAGCGGCAAAGGATTTCAGGACACGCAATACCCGATCACCGGCCGGCGTCGGTAATCTTGGGCGAACAGCTAGTCGATCTGGCGGCGGCCCCGGCCGCCGCCAGATTACAGCTCAAACCCGGTTGCGTGAAACTGCCGCAGCGCTTCATAGATTACGGCGGTGGCCGTGCTTGCCAGATTCAGGCTGCGGACCGGTTCCCGCATCGGAAACCCGAGATTCTGCGTCGGATTCTCGGCCAGAATCGAGGGGGGCAACCCCCGTGATTCGCTGCCGAAGACCAAGACATCCCCCGGCACGAACTCGGCACTCCACACGAACCGCCGGGAGGTCTTTGTCAGATACCAGAACCGCTTCCCGGCCAGACGCTCCTGCAATTCGTGCCAGTTTTCGACCGCTTCCCAATCCACATGCTGCCAGTAATCCATGCCGGCCCGCCGCAGGTGCTTTTCGTCCAGCCGAAAGCCCAGGGGGCGCACGAGCCACAGTTTGGCCCCCACGGCAGCGCAGGTCCGCCCGATATTCCCCGTGTTCTGGGGAATATCGGGCTGATGCAGAACGATGTGCAGCGTCGGTTCAGACATAAACGGCGTCAGTTGCACTCAGCAACGAGCGGTCCGGCCAATTCCGTCAGATAGAACAACCGTCCCGGTTGCGCGGGCATGTACGACGACGGAATCCACCGCGTAGGCTCATGTCGGAGCGTCATCCACAGGCTTAAGCCCTGCCACATCATGCCGCGAGACAGAGTGCCGTCGGCACCGCCGATGATCTTGTCGGCTCCCAGGAACAGCCCGGGGCCAATCGTATTCGCGAAGGCCGGGACCAGCGTCGTGCGGCTTTTAAAGCTGGTGATCGCATTCTGCTCGATCGTCAGCGGATGCAGCTTGGCCCCCAGGCGGTGCGTCTGCTTCTTCCACTCGGCATCAGTCGCGTATTCGCCGCCGAAATGCGGCTCCCAGAAGGCAATGTGACAGACCCGGCCGATTCCGAAAATCACCACAAGTTTGGCGCCGCCAGCCCGCAGATCGCCGATCCGCTCGGGGTAGGTTGGCAGAATTTTCTTCAGCGCGAAGTGCCGTTGTTTCGTGGGAACAGTCAGTTTACTCAGAGGCCCGTAAAACGCCTGTTGCATGGCATACTGGAACGCGCCCGGGTTATTGGCGGGCAGTGTATTGCCCTCGGCGTCACTCCATTCATCCATGTTAAAGCCGAATACATGGTCGCAGGGCACGCGCCATTCCGTCAGGAAATAGACAGCCCAGCGATACATGCCCATGGGGCCGACCGGCAGAATCAAGGCGAGTTTCTCGCCCGCATCCCGGCTGTTCCGGATGGTCAACGCGATTTCATGCCCCAGCATCATGTCGAAGTCGGCATAAGACCCACAGGCCACCGGTTCGAAGCCGCGATGCCACCATTTCTGGCGTTTCGCGATGGTTGTCGGATCGGCATCGACGCAAGCATCGATTTTTTTCAGGTCCCACCCCTGCGGGAAAAAGCCTTCCATGAGTGACCCTGAAATCGTCGTCAACAAGTCCATAATGGTTCCTGGCAATTTTCTCGCTTGAATATCTGCGACCACCGCGGCAGCAGATCATATCGTCGCGAGCGCGGTGCGCCGACACTCCCACGACTCTCGGGACACCTCGATTTCACAGGGGCCGCCGGCACGGCCGGCAAAGTGAGCGCCACCCCTCATCCCGGCCGTTTCTGTCCATTTTTCGAATTCCGCGCTCCGCACGAACCCCTCAAATGTTTATAATTCGATGCGATTGCCCTCTGTGTGTCCATTCCAGACTTTGAGGCCCCAGTGAATTTGCAGACCTCTTCGAAGCGAACCGGGTTATCCCGCCGTAACATGTTGCAGTTTGGCATGCTCGGCCTGGGGAGCCTGGGTTTGTCGCTTCCCGATTTGCTCGCCGCGGAAACCGAAGCCCCCAAATTCGGCATTCGCCCGACCGCCGACAATTGCATTCTGCTGTTTCTCGATGGCGGCCCCAGTCACCTCGATATGTGGGACATGAAGCCCAGCGCCCCCGATGGTATCCGGGGCGAATTTCAGCCAATTGCGACTTCGTTGCCGGGCTATCAGATCAGCGAGCACCTGCCGCGACTGTCGCAGCACATGCACCGGGCTACCGTCGTACGGTCGATGCATCACTCGGTCAACAATTCGCATGGTGCCGCGGTTTACACAGCCCTGACGGGACACGACCGGGGTGAAGTCGGCGGTCTGGCGTCACAGAACGATCATCCGCACATGGGGGCCGTGCTCGCCAAGCTCAGGCCCACTCCCTCGCACGTTTTGTCGCATGTGCATCTGCCCTACATCACGCAAGAAGGCCGGGGCAACCCGCCACAGCCCGGTTTTTTTGCCGGTTTTCTGGGCCGTTCGTACGATCCGCTGTTTGTGCTGAATGATCCCAACGCGCCCGAATTCAAAGTTCCGGAACTCACGCTGATTTCCGACACCTCAGCCGGACGACTGGCCCAGCGCCGACATCTGTTCGAAACGCTGGGGGCCGAACTGCCGCAGCGCACCGATCGCTCGGCCGCTTCCGAAATGACCCAGATGCAGTCCCGGGCCATGAACCTGCTCACATCCGAACAGACGCAGAACGCGTTCCGGTTGACCGATGAATCGCCGGGCGATCGCGAACGTTACGGACGCAACATCTACGGACAAAGCACTTTGCTGGCTCGCCGTTTGATTGAGGCCGGTACACGACTCGTGACGATTTCCTGGGCCCCCGACGCCAACGCGACCTGGGACACCCACGGCAACAACTTCACGTCCCTCAAGTCCACACTGCTGCCGCAACTCGATATGGCCTGCAGCAGCCTGGTCTCGGACCTGGCCGACCGGGGTATGCTCGATCGCACGCTCGTGGCCGTGTTTGGCGATTTCGGTCGCACTCCCAAAATCAATGGCAATGGGGCGGGCCGTGATCACTGGAACTTCTGTTACAGCCTGATGATGATCGGCGGCGGCTTCAAACAGGGGCGAATTTACGGTTCGAGCGACGCGACCGGGGCATTCCCGGCGAGCAATCCGCTCGTGCCGGGGGATATCCTCTCGACGATGTACGCCGCCCTGGGGATTCCTCACGAACACCTGATCTACGACCAATTGAACCGCCCGCATCGCCTGGTTCCGTCGGGCGATGTCGTCAGCGAACTCTTGATCTGATCCGTTCGGCGGCGATGGTCGGCCCCGCGAAAAATCTACTGCCCCAAGGCCCCAAGTTACACACACCCGCCATGATTATGGGTATGGGGCGCGTGCGGGCACAAAGAGAAACGCTGCAATCTGGCCAGCGGGCGACTATTCGTCGGCGTCCAGAATCTGTGGCACCAGGAAGCACTGGCCGTCGGTTTTTGGCGAGTTCGACAACGCGGCCTCGCGAGGCAACGACGGCACAACGGCGTCAGCCCGGAACACATTGCTGAGTTCGACGGCGTGAACCATCGGTTCGACGTCGTCGGTGTTGACCTCACCCAACGAGTCGATGTACGCGAGAATGTTGCCCAGTTTCTGGGTGTAGTCGTCGACTTCCGCGTCGCTGAGTTTCAAGCGGGCCAAGTTGGCTACTTTCAAGACTTCAGCGCGTGTCAGACTGACGGACATGGCAACTGCCCCTTCAGAGAGAGCGGGAGGCCGGTGCCTCCCGCCAGATCGATTGCGGTCAAATCAATACCCAGTCGTGAATCACGACGTGGGCAGAGTGAACGGCTTGCGGACGATGGCTTTGACCACTTTGCCGCTGCGGATGCAACGGGTGCACACTCGCTTCACAACCGACTTTTCCCCTTCCTGCACGCGGATTCGCTGCAGATTCGGGCGAAATGCACGACGGGAAATCCCAGTCGTCTTGCGACCGTTACCGCCCAAGTACTTGGCCTTACCACGCTGGGCCAACTGGTTTCCGCGGATGGGTTCCTTTTCACACAATTCACAATGCTGGGGCATCGCTGCCTTCCTTCCTCAAACGCTCCAAACTGACTTTTCCAGGGAAAGACGGAAAGTATATCCACTTCAGGAATTAAAGCAACTGTCATTCGGCAGTTTCCGCCCCCGCCATTTTTTGCCGACCGCCGCCTCCCCACCCACCGCGTCTCCCCCCTTTCGAAGGCGGGCCACCCGGGGGATAACCGCACGTCTCACCGCTCTCCCTCTCCAGCACCGCCAGCGAGCCGCCCGGGTTTATCCCAGCGGAATCCCATCTGCGACCAACACCGCCTCCAATTGGAGATTCATCCCAGCCCAAAAACCGTCAAAACCGCCCACTGAGCCCCTCCGGCGGAATCCACACGTGGCCCCACACACCCCAGATTCGCCTGCTCAACAAGACCGGTATCACCGATCCATGCCGACACCGCCGAGCAACCCCGCCCAAACTGCCCTCGGAGTTTCCCGTGACCAGGCACCGCCCCGATCGCGCCCAGTCAAAGCGCTGACCGATGATTATCGGCATCACCCGGCGACGATTCGCACCTCGGTCTCATTGGGGAGCAGAATCACCGCGTCGGAACCGTTTTCGATCCAGAGTTCTTCCCCCGGCCCCATTTCCCGGTTTTCCGGCGAAATCAGTTTCGTTCCATTC
>JAFEBR010000936.1 GCA_018242565.1 Planctomycetota bacterium
CCCCATTCCGATTGTTCTTCCGGAGTGATCGTCATGTAGTCGCGCTCAAACAGTCGCATCGATACATTCGTCCATATTCGTGTAACTGAACTTATGTCTCCGCTTTCCGCGCTTCATTCGGAGCGGGGTTTCCTTCCTCTGCAGGCCCGCTAAATTCTCCTTGGATTTTAGCTCTCCAATCATAAAACGCCAATTCGACGCGTGCTATTTTCTCGCCCATTTTAATGCAGATTCGCGATCCGCTGCAGCACGTTGTTATTGAAATTCGTACAACGCGAGGAATCGTTCGCCGCGTTTTGAATTCCACGGTGCAATCGACTGTGAGCACTCGATCGCGGTACGGGCTTGGCGCAATCTTCGAGCCATACGGCTTCACGATCAAAAATATCGTCAACGAATTACGGCATATTCGCCTCCGGAGACATGGTCGTGGCCTCGCCGAGTTCGGCAACGCGAACATCCGTCAGATGCATTCTCCGTAAGTTATTGCTACACTTTCCTTTCTGAATGTCGATTACCGAAGCGACCCGTTCCTTTCGGAGCCGGTCGGGCGGGATACGCCCCAAGAGACCCCGTTCGATTTTTTCAGGGCCATCCCCGCGACGTGTTGTTATGTACGCGTACAAAATATGCCCTCAGAACCGGAACAACTCCGAGCACTCAGTGTCCGCCAACCGTGGGCGGAGCAGATCCTGCGCGGAGACAAGACGGCGGAATACCGGTCGCAGCCGACCAACGTCCGTGGTCGGGTCTATATTTACGCGTCGCTCGCGAAGCCAGAGCCAGGCGCCGACGAAATCGAGGCGGGACTTCCTCGCGGCCTCATCGTCGGCACCGTTGAAGTCGTTGGTTGTGAAGGAAGCGACGGCGAATTCGAGTGGCAACTCGCCAATCCCGAGCGGTTGCCGGAACCGCTAGCACCGCTAGGCCAGCCGCAGGCCGTCTGGTTTTATCCATTCGGCCGAGCGGAGGATTCGTACACCGGGCCGGATGATTCGACTGCCGCCGTTCCGGTCGCCGACATCTCGACCAATGCACTATCCGCCACGCGCTTTGCACCAGTGATTGCCGGTTCGCCAACGCCTCCGTTTACGCCGTTTCATGCGAAGTATTTCGCGTATCAACTCACCAAGCGCGTGGGTGCCGACCAAGCCGACAAGCTCGCTCAGTCGCTCAGTAACGCCATGGTGGATCTGAATCCGCACCAGGTTGATGCTGCCTTGTTTGCCTTTCGTTCGCCTCTATCGCGGGGGGCGATCCTGGCCGATGAAGTTGGCCTCGGTAAAACGATCGAGGCGGGCATCATCATCAGCCAGCTTTGGGCCGAGAAAAAACGCCGCATCCTCGTGATTGCTCCGGCATCGCTTCGCAAGCAATGGAGCCGGGAACTCGTCGAGAAGTTTTTCATTCCGTCATTCATCATGGAAGCCAAGAGCTTCCGCGAAATGTCGCGCAAGATGCCGTCGCCATTCTTGCAGGCAAACCAGGTCGTGATTTGTTCGTACCAGTTCGCCCGTGCCAGGGCCACTGACGTAACCGCGATTCCCTGGGATCTGGTCGTCATCGACGAAGCCCATCGGCTCCGCAATGTTTATAAGAAAGACAACAAGATTGCTCGTGCCCTTCGCGATGCCTTGCACGGTCGGCCGAAGGTGCTGCTCACCGCGACGCCGCTCCAGAACTCCCTCATGGAGCTGTACGGGTTGGTGACATTTGTCGACGAACATGTGTTCGGCAGCGAAGACGCGTTCCGCGAGCTCTACGGCAAGAAGTCCGACAGCCTGCCCGCGGGAGTACTGGCGAACCTGCGGGCTCGGCTCGCACCGATTTGTCAGCGGACACTCCGCAAGCAGGTCATCGAGTACGTTCGATACACGAAGCGAATTCCGATCACCGAAGACTTCACTCCGTCACATGACGAGCAACGGCTCTACGATCAAGTTTCGGCGTACCTGCAAAAAGAGAATCTTCACGCGCTCCCTAACAGCCAGCGGCAACTCATTGAATTGGTGCTGAGAAAAATTCTCGCGTCATCGTCTTTCGCCATCGCCGCTACTCTTGGCACGATGATCGACCGGCTGAAAAAACTGGAGAGCCTCGCCACCGAGGCCGGTGGTGAACAGGTGGCCGACGTGGTGGGGGATGACTACGAGCCGGCTGACGAACTGGAGGAGGAGTGGAATGAAACTGCCCCAGTCGGATCTGCCACCCCGGATGAACCGGCACCTCTGACTCCGGCCCAGCTACTGAAGAGTCTGCGTGCCGAAGCTGCCGAACTCACGGAATACAAGACGCTGGCCGAGTCGATTCAGCAGAACGCGAAGGGAACGTCGCTGCTCAAGGCGCTCCGCCTGGGGTTTGCGAAAGCGGTTGAACTGGGAGCCCTGCCTCGGGCATTGATTTTCACGGAATCCCGACGGACCCAGACGTATCTCCGTGGCCTGCTCGAAGCCCATGGCTACGCCGGCAAGATCGTTCTGTTCAATGGCACGAACACCGACGCGGATTCCAAACGGATCTATCAAGAGTGGTTGCAGCGGCATCACGGACAGGAATGCGTCAGCGGTTCGCCAACGGCGGACATGCGATCGGCCCTTGTCGAAGAATTCGACCAGCGGGCGTCCATTATGATTGCCACCGAGTCCGCCGCCGAAGGCGTCAACCTGCAGTTCTGCTCACTCGTCGTAAATTACGATTTGCCCTGGAACCCGCAGCGAATCGAGCAACGCATCGGCCGCTGTCACCGGTACGGCCAGAAGCACGATGTGGTTGTCATTAACTTCGTGAACCGGGCGAACGAAGCGGACCAGCGAGTCTTCGAATTGCTCAACTCGAAATTCAAACTATTTGACGGCGTGTTCGGTGCTTCCGACGAAGTGCTCGGGGCGCTCGAATCGGGGATCGACATCGAGAAGCGGATTAGC
>JAFEBR010000937.1 GCA_018242565.1 Planctomycetota bacterium
GCTGATTCGCCAGCTCAAGCAATTGCAGGCCCCCGATGGCAGTTTTCGGGGCCAGTTTGGCGCTCCTCTGAGCACGTCGATGTCGCTTCTGGCTCTGGCTCTTAATTATCGTTTCCTTCCCATTTATGAACGCTAGGATGCGGCACATGCGTTCGCAGACTTCATTGCGTCTCTTCCCCCGACTGACGGCCCGTTCGCTGTACCGTTCGGCAACGGTCACTTTGGGCCTGCTGTTCGTCGGGGTCACGATCAGCACTGCTGCGGATGCACCGGCGCCGCCGCAACCGAAAGCGGTGCTGCACCTGACGAACGATGGCTTCATCGCCGGCGATTTCGCCGGGGGCGCCAACCCGGGAGCGGTTCGCTGGCAGTCGGCTGCGTTCACAGCGCCGTTCGAATTCCGGCTGAATAACATCAGCACCGTACAGTTCCCGGCCCCTGCCAAACTGCCTGTTCCTACAGGAGACTGGTGCTTTGAACTTGATCAGGGCACGATCCTGTATGGCTCGCTGCGGTCGTGGACCAAAGACGAAATTGAAATTGATGCCACTCACATTGGGCAGGTCAAGCTGAAGGCGCCCCTGGTGCATCGGATTTATCGCGTCCGCGATAATGGCGATATTGTGTATCTGGGCCCGACCGGTTTGGCGGGCTGGCAATTGACTCCCGCCACCGGGGTCTGGCGTGAAGATTTCGGGCACCTCGCCGCTGCCCAGGAAGGCTCGGCGTTTGGGGATTTCGGCATGCCCGCCCGGGCGGCGATCGAATTTGAAATCTCGTGGAAAAAACGTCCCGACTTTGTTCTGGCGTTAGGAGTCGGGGCCGATCCGCAAACATCCAAGCGGGCCTTCCGATTTGAAGTCTGGGCAGACGATCTGGTGATCAACCGCGAACTCGACCAGAAAGTCGATCTGCAGGGGGTCCAGTCGATTCAAGGAGGCCCCGGACGGGCGCATCTCCAGGCCTTCATTGACCAGGAAAAAGGCCACTGCCTCGTCTTTTCGGCCAGTGGCCAGAAACTGGCGGAAATTCAAATCCCCCCTGCGAAGCCCGAGGTGCTCAGTGGGATTCGCCTCGATAATATTCGCGGCGACGTGCGTCTCGAACGCCTGCGGATCACCCGCTGGACTGGCGCCCTGCCACGCGAAGTCGCAGCCGATCAACCCCGCCTGCACCGGACCGACGGCAATATCGAATACGGTAAAGTCACCGCTTACGACCCGGCCACGAAAGAATTTGTGATGTCCCGCGACGCGGGAGATTTGCGAGTGCCATTTGATCAGGTCGACAGCGCGTTCCTGTCGTTTCCGGCTGAGGGACAACTGCCGGTTGTCCGCGTGGGCTACCACGACGGACTGCATGTCGCGGGCGACCTGCAACGCATCGCGGATGACGGATTGTGGATGACCACCCCGGCGATCGCCGGCCCCGTGCGATTGCCACGTAACGGACTGCGCTCGATCATCATGCTGCAGGCCGAATCGCTGACCGATGGAGATGGACCGGACCCGATCGGAACGCTGGAACTGGAAGGCACCCGCTTGCGCGGCCGTCTCGTGGAAGGGAATCCTGGTCCGGGCGCCACATGCCTGGCCTGGCAACCTGTCGGCAGTGAGGCAATGGCCAACCTGCGTGCAGGAGTTTCCGGACGCATCGTGTACCGGGAACCTCCTCCGCCTGCGAAAAAAACCAACGCCTCCACCGCCCAGGGTGCGGCCGTACGTCTGCAGGCCATCCGTGTCCTCGGCCAACCAGCGGCGGGACAACCCCAGGCTGCCAAACCCACGGGAAAAGGGGGCGGTCAACCCTCTCTGTACCTGCTGACAGGCGATACGATTCCCTGCGAAGTTACCAAGATCGATGAAACGGGGGTCACGTTCAAAACCGCCGTCGCCGATTCGGGATTTGTCCCGCATGAAAAAATCAAAGCAGTGGAACTGGTTCGAGATTCGACGAATGCCCCGGGGTTGACGGTCAACAAACGCAACCGATTGCTGACATTGCCTCGCATGCAACGAGAGAATCCTCCCACACACCTGCTGCGATCGAAGAACGGCGATTACCTGCGCTGCCGACTGGTCAGCATGGATGAAAATAACGTGCAGGTCGAAGTTCGTCTGGAATCACGGACCATTCCGCGGGATCGCATCATCCGCATCATCTGGTTGCACGGCGAAGATCTCGAAGGAGGAGGCGAAAAGGAGTCTCCCCGAGCCGAAGCCCAGGCGGCCGATACGCGAGATGGCCGCGTCCAGGTGTTGCGCAGCGATGGAATTCGTCTGACGTTTGTTCCCGAGAAATTCTCGGCCTCGACACTGTCGGGCAACAGCGAAATTCTGGGGGCGTGTCATGTCGCCATGAAACAGATCGATCAGTTACTGATCGGCAGTGCCATCGAAGAAGCCGCCGCACAGTTGGCGTATCAGAAATGGAAACTGCAGAACGCTCTTGATCCGAAATATGTGCAGGAAGATGCCGCCAGCGGCGAAGGGGCCGGTACAGATTCGGTCCTCGTGGGAAAACCGGCCCCTGCGTTTGAACTCGATCTGCTCCAGGGGGGACGGTTCAAACTGGCCGAGGCCAAGGGCAAGGTGGTGGTCCTGGACTTCTGGGCGACCTGGTGCGGTCCCTGCCTGATGGCCATGCCGCAGGTGGATCGCGCAACCCGCGCGTTCGCGAACGACGGCGTGCAATTGATCGCCGTTAATCTCGAAGAAGCCCCGAAACCGATCAAGGCCATGCTCGAACGGCATAAGCTTGATATGACAGTGGCACTCGACAAAGACGGCGCTGTCGCAGCCAAGTATCAGGCGAGTTCGATTCCTCAGACCGTCATCATCGATCAGGAAGGCGTTGTCGCCCGCGTGTTTGTCGGTGCGACTCCCCAACTTGAAGAACAGATCCGCGAAGCACTGCAGAAACTGTTGCCCGATGCCAAACCGGCCGCTGCCGATCCTGCGGCACCATGATCTCGTCGTGATCGCAAGTACGAGATCCGGCCGCACGGTCCAAGCGCCTGACTGCTTACTGCGGCGAATGTCAGCCCATTTGGTCAACGAGCATTCGTCTGTCGTACGACATCAGGAATCTGCCCCCAGAAACCGACCACCGTCAAGCCGGTAGATGTTGCCGGTGGTGAAATCGGTCCCTTCCAGCAGATACATCACCAGGTTCACGGCATCGGCCGGTGAACCAACCCGTTTCAGCGGTGCGGCCTCCCGAATCGCCTCGATCTCTGCCGCCGACAGCCCCGGGGGGGGATCAATCATCGCCGGGGCAATCGCGTTAACCGAGATCGTCGGTGCCAATTCGACAGCCAGTGCCCGGGTCATGGTCGCCAGCCCGCCTTTCGCGATGAAGTAAGGCAGAAAATTCTTATACGGTCGGTCGACGGCCCAATCAGTGAAATTCAGAATTTTCCCCTGCAACCCGTCAAGCACCGGCTGTCGACGCATCGCGCGAGCCGCCGCGACGGCGACGTAATAGGGGCCGGCCAGGTTCGCCGCGATATTGGCATCGAAATCCGCCGGCGTCAGTTCGTCAAAGGGAGTCGCGTCAAACGTACTGGCCATATTGACGAGCACGTCCAGACTTCCCAATTCGGCGACGGTTGCATCGACGAGTCGTTGAGCATCAGCCGCCTGTCGCAGATCGGCCTGAATCGCGACTGCCCGAACTCCAAGACCGCGTAACTCGGCCACCAGTGCTTCAATCGCGTCACGACTCTGAAAATAAGACAGCGAGATCTGGGCACCATGGCTGGCCAGTGCCCGCGCGACGTGAGCCCCGACTCGCCGCCCTCCCGTCACCAGCACTGTTTTTCCACGCAGTTGCATGTCTTCAAGCCTTTCCCACGACGCCGCCCATTCCGCCTGGTCAAACCGATCACCGGGCCGGATCATTGATCCAGCCCGGCTGTTTTTGGAGCAGTCGGCTGAAAGTCGTGCGGCTGTTATTTCTCGCGCAACCAGTCGGCGAGGAAGAGTTGACTCGAATTGTCAGCCGACCGGGTCGACGTCCACATCATCTGTTTGCCATCGGGACTGAACACCGGCAACACATCCATCCGGTCGATATCGGTGATCTGGGTCACCTTTCCCGCGGCCAATTTGCCCTCCGTCACCGACAGTTCCATGGTGAACAGGTGAAACGTTCCCCGCCCGGTGGTGTAGTCGGCTCCCGACCAGATCAGGTACTTGCCGGAAGGATGGAAGAAGGGGCACCAGTTGACGTGATCCAGATTGGACGTGAGCTGGATTTCTGTCTTACCGTCCACGGAAATCGCGTACAGTTGCAGCATGTGTTCTTTCTGGCGATCGCTGCGGAAGATGACCCAGCGGCTGTCGGGAGAAAAGAACGGGCCACCGTCGTAACCGGGAGTGTTTGTAATCTGCCGCACGTTGCTGCCGTCGGCGTTCATGATGTAGATGTCAGGATCACCGTCGCGCGACGAGGTAAAGACGATCTGCTTTCCGTCCGCCGAATAACTCCCCTCGGCATCGTAGCCCGGGGCATCGGTCAACCGTTTCAATCCGCGGCCGTCGAGACCGATGGTATAGAGATCCATGTGCGGATCAAAATCCCATTGATACCGACGCCGGCCCCCTTTGGCGGCCTCTTCTCGGGCCTTGTATTCCGTTTCTTCCATATTCGGATCCGTGTGGCTCGAAGCGAACAAAATCGTCTTGCCATCGGGACTGAAATACGAACAGGTCGTGCGGCCGCGACCTGTGCTGATCAGACGGGGTTCCCCTTTTTCCAGCGACTGGGTGTAGATCTGGTAGAACGGATACCCCACAGGATACGCCTGGTAAACGATCGACTTGCCATCCGGCGAGAAATACCCTTCGCCGGCACGAGGCAAACCGTGTGTCACCTGTCGCAGGTTACCCAGGTGGCGGCTTTCGAGTTCGCTCAGCGGGGGCGGTCCGGCCGGTTCGGCACCACGGGTTGTCGCCACGACTCCGCAGAGCAGCAGGCAACCTGCAATTGTCACACGCAACTTCATGATTTGTCCCTATCGGTTCAAGAGAGTTTGAATCGTCTATTATCCGCCAAATGCACTGTACCGGCGCACGCCCCGGGCGAACACGATGCGGTTGGCCAGCAGCAGCACAAGCACCCAGCCAGCTCCCACAGCCAGATGCTGCCACAGATCTGCTCCGGTGTGCTTGCCCAGCATCAAGGCCGCCGGAAAATAGGCCAGGTACTGAAAGGGCATCAGCATCATCACCAGGCGAGCCGTCCCCTGCGAAGCCGCATCGTCTCCAAAAATCTTCATGAGCCAGGGCAACGGCGCCATGTGCCCCGAAAGGAAGTAATTCACCATCATGAAGATGAAAATCAGCGAACTGACTTCCAGAAACCAGAATGAGATCAGGCCGATCAGGCTTTCCATCAGGAATCCGATCAGAAAGGCGATCACCAGCGACAGAATGAAGGCCCCGATCGTGGCCAGGTCGGGGGCGTACGCAAAGTAGCTACGGCACAAGTAAAAAACGAACACAAAGGGGCCCGTCGCCACCAGGTAATAGACCAGCTTGTGGGCCACTCGCGCCCAGAACAGGTACATCAGCATATCGACCGGTTGCGTCAGGTATTTCTTGATCGTGCCATCGCGGACATCGCGGGCGATGCCCGAAGCCAGGCCCGGCATACTCGAAAACGCCCGCCCCACCATGACCAGCAGAAAGTAAGCGATCATATCGGGAAGTTTGTATCCGTTGATGACCTGCGAGTCGTCGCGTCCGTAAATGGCCGACCAGAGAAAAATCGAACTTACGATCGGCAGGAACCGAACCAGGGTTCCGAAGGCGAAGTCGCCCCGATACGCCAGGCGTTCGCTGATGCAGGTGCGGAGAATGAACCAATGAGTTCGCATGCCGATGACGGGCACTGGGCCCGGCTAACAGGAAATTCGTGAATCTGCCGGTTTGAGTTGCCCCTGAACCCCACGCCGGTGAGGGTCAGGAGCAGGCCATGGGGAAATCAACGGCCCGCGGTCACAACGGCTTCCGCTCCGGTACTTTTGGTCGTTGTAAAAATCTCGGCGATCGCTTCCTCAAGGGGCCGATCGTGAACCCCGACATCTTCCAGAGAGTAGTTCGCCAGCAGCGCCGACAGAATCTCGGGCACCTGGTTTCGAGGCACCTTGATTTTCGCGCGCGGAAAATTGTCCTCGAAGACTTCTCCAAACCGTTCGAGCCCTTCCGGGCGTGAATTACTGGCAAACAACAGTTCAATCACCTTGTAGGTGCTGAAGCGATCGACGATTTCGTCCAACGACCCGTCGTGTTTGATTTCGCCTTCGTTGATGATGATGGCCCGTCGACACAGGGCCTGCACATCCTTCATATAGTGGCTCGTCAGCAGGACCGTCAGTTGCTGCTCGGACTGATAGAATTTCAGGAAATCCTGAACTTTCCGCTGCGAGACAACATCCAGTCCGATTGTCGGTTCATCGAGCAGCAACAGGTCCGGACGATGCAGCAGAGCGGCGATCAACTCCATCCGCATCCGCTCGCCCAAGGAAAGTTCGCGCACCGGTTGCCCCACCAGTTTTTGAACTTCCAACAAACTGGTCAATTCGTCCAGGCGACGGTCAAAGTCGGCCGGATCGATGCGGTAAATCTCCTGATGCAGCCGAAAAGACTCTTGCGCCGGTAAATCCCACCACAACTGATTCTTCTGCCCCATCACCAGAGCGAACCGGCGCCGGTAGGGGATCTCGCGTTTCCAGGGGACATACCCCAGCACAGTGGCCCGCCCACCACTGGGATAAATCAACCCCGACAGCAGTTTCAGCGTGGTCGTCTTGCCGGCACCATTAGGCCCCAGAAAGGCGACCATCTCGCCCTGCTCAATCTGAAAGCTGACGCCTGCGACGGCGTGAACCTGATGATAGTCGCGCCGAAACAGCCCCTTCAACGAGGCCCAGAGCCCTTCGCGTTTTCGATAGACCCGGTAGGTCTTCTGTAAATCCTGCACATCGACGGCAATCATGCCGTTATCTTAGGGAATCAGACAACACCGGTCGAGCGGCCACACGGCAGCACGAAACGCCCCATTTCCAGCACTCTCCGCCAAAAACCACCGGCCCAGTCCCGCTGTCGAGGGGCTGAGCCGGTGGTCCGATGTGTCAGGTTTTCCGCAGTCTCGTCCGACAGCGGCCCATCGGACACCGTCGGATGAAACATCGGCGATTACAGAATTCCCGCATAAAAAAAGTACAGAATCGAGCCGACGCAGATCGGAATCCCGTAGGGCAACAGCAGCATCCTCGGCTTCCGCTCGGCGGCCAGTCGTGACAGTTCGCGGAAATTCCGCACGTCAATCCATTCCGACAGAATGGTCAGCAGGTTGGCATAGTGGTGCAGAAAATTGCTCTGACTCCACACCATGATGATCGCCATGACGGCCCCAATGACAGTCGATACGCAGAACGCGGCCAAGGTCGTGGCGGTCCCCAGCCAGGCTCCAACTCCCGCCAGCAGCTTGACGTCTCCGGCTCCCATGCC
>JAFEBR010000938.1 GCA_018242565.1 Planctomycetota bacterium
GTTCGTTGGCGTAGTCGAACATCGTGGCCAGCGGGACTTCGGCGCGGAGCACCGACACGCCCCCCTGAATTTCACTGGAGGTGATCAAACCGCGCTTACTCGACAGGTGACCTGAAATCGAACCCTGGAATTCCGAGGGGGCTTCGACTTCGAGATTCATGATCGGTTCGAGCAGCACCATGCCGGCTTTCTTCAGCGTTTCACGCATGCAGTTGAAGCCGCAGATGTTGAACGCCATTTCTGACGAGTCGACATCGTGGTAGCTGCCGTCTTCCAGAATCGCCTGCACATTCACCACTTCGCATTCGCAGAGCGGACCCTTGGGCAGAGCGCGTTGGAAGCCTTCGTCCACCGGCTTGATGTATTCCCGCGGAATACGACCGCCGAACACCTTGTCGACGAATTCGTAGGAGACGGGCGAATCTTCGGGCAACGGCACGATACGGCCGACGACGTGGGCGTACTGACCAGAACCACCCGTCTGCTTCTTGTGCTTGTAGTTGAACTCGGTCTCTTTCGTCGGGGTTTCGCGGTAGGCGACGCGCGGTTCGCCCACCACGCATTCCACCTTGTATTCGCGGCGGATACGTTCGACGTAGATTTCGAGGTGCAACTGACCCATGCCGGCGATCAGCGTCTGACCGGTTTCTTCGTCGCTGCTGACGCGGAACGTGGGGTCTTCGCGACGGAAGCGTTCGAGGGCCTTGGCCATCTTGTCGGCACCGTCTCGCTTGAGCGGTTCGATCGACAGCTTGATCACCGGTTCGGGGACGTACAGGCTTTCGAGAGCGTAGTCGGCACCGGCACCGCAGAACGTATCGCCCGAGGCGCAGTCCATACCGACGGCGGCCACGATGTCGCCGGCACCCGCCGATTCGAGATCTTCGCGTTCGTTGGCGTGCATGCGCACCAGTCGTCCGATACGCATCTTGCGCTGCGTACGGGTGTTGGTGATCGTGTCACCCTTGGTGAGCTTGCCCTGGTACAGGCGGACATACGTCAACTGGCCGAATTGTTCTTCGACCGTTTTGAACGCCATGCACACCAGCGGCAGGTCGTCGCTCGGCTGGAGCTTCACCTTCACCGGCTCGGGCTTTTCACCTTCAGGAGCCGCAGCGGCAGCGGCTGCCGCCGCTTGCACGGCCTTCTTCGACAGGTCGGTGGCTTCGACCGTGCGGTCGAGCGGGCTGGGCAGGTAGGCGATGATCGCGTCGAGCAGTTCCTGCACGCCCTTGTTCTTGTAAGCCGAACCCATCATCACCGGGGTGATGTCCTGCGACAAACAGGCCTGGCGGATCAGCGGGATGATCTTTTCAGAGGGAACTTCCTGCTCTTCGAGCAGCGCTTCCATCAGCGAGTCGTCGAACAGCGACAGCGTTTCGAGCAGGTGGGCGCGAGCCGCCTTCGATTCTTCGGCGTATTCTTCGGGAATGGCTTCGATGCGAACCTTTTCGCCTTTGTCGCCTTCGAAGAAGATCGCCTTCATCTCGACGAGATCGATTACACCCTGGAACCGCGATTCGAGTCCGATCGGAATCTGCAGCGGCAGCGGGGTCACGCCCAGCTTGTCTTTCACCTGCTGGATGACTTTCGTGGGATTCGAACCGGTGCGGTCCATCTTGTTGATGAACGCAATACGCGGAATGCGGTACCGCTTCATCTGGCGGTCCACCGTCAGCGACTGGCTCTGCACGCCACCCACCGCACACAGCACCAGGATGGCGCCGTCGAGCACGCGCAAGCTGCGTTCGACTTCGACCGTGAAGTCCACGTGGCCCGGGGTGTCGATGATGTTGATCATGTTCTCGCCCCACTCGACGCGAGTACAGGCGGACGTGATCGTGATCCCGCGTTCTTTTTCGAGGTCCATGTAGTCCATGGTCGCCCCGTCTCCATCTCCCTTCACTTCGTTCATCCGGTGGATTCGTCCTGAATAGAACAGAATCCGCTCGGTGAGCGTTGTTTTGCCCGAGTCAATGTGGGCCGAGATGCCGATGTTGCGAAGTTTCGAAAGATCTTTCATGGACTGAACCGCAAAAAAAGAGGCACAAAACTAACTCCTCTTCGAACGCTGCCGAAGAGGCTCTGATCAGGACACTGTGACAGCTGCGAAAACCGCGTTCGATTCTCGCCAGTCGCCGCGCTGTCCAAAAATAGTTCACAGGCCGGGAAAGCATCCTGGCCGACACTTCGACGCCTAAGGGGAATTCTCTGGGGGACGATCTACAGTGGCGGGGGCGTTTCCAAAAGTCCGCGGCCGGCTAAAACCGAAGATTGTCCCCTGTAAGGTGACTCTTCATAGCTCGGCACTGGCCTTTCAGGCAAAAATAGAAACGCTTGGGGAAGATCGTAAACGACAGTAACTGCTCAGGTGACAATCCACTGGGTGGATTCTCACGCAGAGCGGAAACCCACGGAAGCATTCCGTACCTACATCCTGGGCCGGACACAATTCGCCCGGCGTATTGCCCAACCGGGAGTTTGCCGAATTCTACCGATTTTACCGGTGTGGGAAAAGGCCAATTTCCGGGTTTGGCATGAAATTTCCGGCTTTTGAGGCCCCCCGGCAACCCCGCTCTCCCTGCTTCCCGCCCACCTCGTCACCGCCCTCCCAAACGGACGTAAGTGATTCTCTAAACGGTTGTTGTGAAAAATTGCCTGTTGCCCTCGTCCACAGGGCCGCGGTTACGCCTCGTCGACCGGAAACGACTGTCGCGAGGCTGCTGCGAGCACCCTTGGCCCGGCCGGTTACGGGGCGTCGTCCGAGGTTTCTTCCAGCCGGTCAATGAACTCGGGAGACATCCCGGCTGCCAGCCGCGGTTCCCGGTGAAACGACTTCCCCCGCGACTTTTCCGGACGCAAAGGCCACTTCAACGCCTGAGCATACGCCTCCCAGTCCGACAGTTCCGGGGGTTTCAGCAGCCGAAACCAGTGCAGGCCGAACGCCACGTGATTGATCTCGTCGCGGTGAATGGCCCGCATGATCGCCGCGCTCCGTTCGTCTCCCGCGGCCAGAAACCAGTCCTCGAACTCAATGGTGTGGTCGAGGTTCCGCCCCTCGAACGTCAGCGGCAGACCGGCGAGGTAATCGAGAACCGTCTCGAATTCCTGGGCTTTGCCCCAGAAGTAGCCATTCACCGGAAACTCGCCAAACGTCAGCCCCAGTTCCGTCAAACGCTGGATGTGCAACCGGGTGTGACGCTGTTCGTCCATCATGATGCGGACCATCCCCTGCCGGAACTCGGGGGGGGCGTCGGGGAACGCCCGCAACACAAAGGCCATCACCTCCAGCGCCTGCAACTCGTGATTGGCCATGATGTGATGGGCAATCGCCCGCCGGCGCGGATCGGCCAGCGCCTCGGGATGAGGCATCGGTGGGGCCTGCTTACGTCCACAGAACACCAGCCGTGGCGGACGCGTTGGCACGGCCACCCGCTCAGCCGGTCCGGGCTCGGCGTCGGTCAGCGACGCGTCGGGGGCGATCAATTTGTCGTCGATCGACTCCGAAAACAAGACGCGATCAGCAAAGGCACGAAGTTCCAATCCCGCTTCCTTTCATGTGGGCCAGCTCGTGTGGGTGGCGCACTTCGGCACCTACGGCGGCAGGATCGCAAAGACCCGGGCCGGTCCCCCCGAACCCGTCTCGATCTTAATCGGCGCCGAGACGACATAGAAGCCGCGGTCGGGCAGGTCATTCAGCCGTGCGAGATTTTCCAGTCCGTACCGCCCCGCGCCATTCACAATGTGATGGACGATGAAATCGGTCGACGGACCATGGTCGATGCTGAGGGTGTCGATCCCGATCCCCTTGGCATGGCGCTCGGTCACCAGAAACTTCGCGGCCTCGGCGGAGTAGCCGGGGAAATGCATCTTCCCCTGCGGATCCTGGTTCTTATACCGCGGGTAATTCGTCCAATGCTGCGACCAGCCGGTGTAGACGAGCACCACCGCTCCGTTGGGAATGCGGCCGTGCTCCGCTTCCCAGCGAGTCACATCGGCCACGGTCAGGCGGTAGTCAGCATCCATGTCGGACTGGTGTGAGATGTCGATCTTCACGCCGTGGGCGAAGAGGTGGGCCGGGTCGATTTTCTCAACGGCCGGCTGGTTCTTCTCGAAGTGATTCGGCGCATCGAGATGCGTCCCCAGGTGCTCGGGCGTGTAAAAGGCTTTCGAGAGAACGCCATTCTTCTCGATCGTGGCGATCGTCTTCAGCCGAAACGGTTCGTAATTCTCGGCCGGCCAGTAGGGACTCGTGTCATTGAGCGACCAACCCAGGTCTACGATCTTTAACTGGCCCGACACGAGTTGATCAAGCGTCAGCGGTGCGGGTTGGGCTGGTTCCGCGGCGTGGACGGTCTCCGTCAACGGTCCGCTTGTCAGAAAACGGCCCGCGCTGACGCCAGCCATCGCCACCAGACCCCACGCTGCCACCCATAATGTCCTGGACATGGTCGGACACCCTCCCCTGGTCAGTGATCTGCAGACGCCTCGACCGCCACGCGGCCGCGATCCTGCTCACTCAATTGTATCACCGCCAGAGGGCCCTGAGAATTTGGTCGA
This sequence comes from Planctomycetota bacterium, assembly GCA_018242565.1. Taxonomy (GTDB): domain Bacteria; phylum Planctomycetota; class Planctomycetia; order Planctomycetales; family Planctomycetaceae; genus JACQFH01. The sequence goes on from JAFEBR010000938.1 coordinate 4,561, forward strand.
CGCTGTACCTGCGGCCGACCGTTCACCAAGCACATGAGCGCGCCTCACGCCTGCCACGCCGCGTCGCCAACGGCAAAGACAAATCCCCCGCGAATGAAGGGGGGGCAACGGGGGGTTAATCGCACGTCACATCACCCGCAATCGCTGGTTCGACCACCCACACGCCGTTACTTGGGCAGTCGGCCATCCTGCCGCAGTTCCTGCAGGCGTTCCTGGAATTCGGCTTCGTCGTCGTAGACGGTTTCTTCGCCATCGACGGTGATGCGTCCGGTGAATTCGCCATTGGTCTTCGACGAACTCACACTGACGCCGCTGCCGCCGGCGTTACCCCCCGCCTGACCGCCAGCGATCGCCTGGCCACCCGCCGCGGCTCCGGCGCCACCCGGAAAACCAGGCAGCAGCGGGAAGCCGGGGGCCAGTCCCTGCAACGGGTTGGCCGCGTTGGCCTCGCGCTGGGCTTTGGCCAATGCTTGCTTGTACTCCTGCTCATTCTTGTAGACTGTCTCGACACCGTTGATGGTGATCTTGCCGACGAACTTGCCATTCACGATCGACGACGAAGAGCTGAGACTGTGCCCCCCGCCCCCGGCCATGGCATTTCCGCCACCCAGAGCCTGACCCCCGGGGAAACCGGGCAGTCCCGGGAACCCGGGCATGGGGGTGTTGGCCATTGCCTGTTGGGCTTTTTTCAGCGCGGCCTGGTAGTCGCGCTCGTTGTCGTACGTCTGTTCCACGCCGTTGACGGTGACCTTGCCGACGAACTTACCGTTCACGATCGACATTTGACTGCTGACGCCGAGGCCCCCCGCGCTGCCACCGCTGTGAGTCGAACTGGAACTGCTGCCCCCCGATTGGCCTCCCGCACGGGCACCGCCCCCGCCGAAGAAGTTGGCGGGGAGCAGACCGTTGCCCGATTGATCGTTCAACACGTCTGCGGCATCGGCCGGGGCCGACCGGCGGGATTTTGTGCTGGACTTGGCGTTGGATTTCGCTGTGGATTTGGCGGGTTTGTCTCCCGCCGTGCGGCGGTCGCTGCCGGCAGCACCTGTCGGTTTATTGCTCTGCGTGTTGCTCTTGCGGGCCGGCTGATTTTTTTTGGCGGCTGGCTTTTCGGCCGGTGCAGCGTCGGCCGGTTGTTGCTCGGCCGTGGAATTCTCGGGAGACTGTTTCTCGGCCGGTGGTGTCTCGGGTGTGGCGGTGGGGTTGTTGGTGCCGGCGGGAGTCTCAGCCGGCGCCTCGGTCGACGTGGTCGTCACGGCGGCTGCGGGCTGGGTGGCTGCGACCGCGGGAGCGGTTTTCCTGGGGGGCGCGGCGTCGGCCGTAGAAGTCCGCCAGGCGAAGAACCCACCGGTCACCAGGCTCAGCGCGACGACTGCCGCGGCAGTCAGGGCTTTCAACTGAAAGAGCGAATACATGGCCAGCACCTGTTGACTGAGGTTGACACTGTTGACAGACACAAGTCCTGCCGCCTTGAGTTGCGCCACGTTCGCGGCTCCCTGGAGCGTGGCCGCCTTGGCCAGAGCCCCCGAGGCGATGGGGGCCGGGGCCGCCGAGACCGGGCCGGTCCGCCACAACAGCGACGCCAGCACCACCCCCGACACGGTGACGCCACGCCGCGTCAGCCGGTTCCGCAGCAGTTCCTTGGCGGTTTCCAGCCGTCGGCGAATCGTGGCCTGCGAGATCGACAATTCTTCCGCTGCCGCCTGCTGGGTTTTGCCTTCGAGATGGCACAGCACGAGAGGTTCCTGAAACCGCCGGGGGAGGGCACCGATTTCCTCGTCGAGGATCTCGGCGACTCCGTTCCAGACTTCGGCTTCGTTTTCGCCTGACACCCGGCGACGGACGAATTCCTGTTCGATTCGCTGCCGACTGCGGTCGTTCCGTTTGATTTGAATCGCCGCGTTGAGGGCGACCCGATAAAGCCAGGGGGCCAGTGAATCGGATTCCCCCAACGTCCAGAGCAGGGCCGACGCGCGACCGGCCAGGACGAGAAACGTGGCCTGGCAGGCATCTTCGACCGCCGCGACATTGCGCAGGACCCGCCCACAAACACCCCCGACCAGACGGGAATGTCGTTCGACCAGCCGGCGGAAGGCGGGTTCCGATTGCTGCGACACAAACGCTTGCAGCAATTCACGATCGGTCGCCGTGGCGGGCGGACAGTTCGCGTGCGGACGTGTGCCTGGCATGATCATGAGTGAGATCTCGAAAGTCGTAACATCAAGAGAAACGCAGCCGGGGGAGGAAAACGCTCAACAATTTTGCCAATTCCCAAAAATTCCCGCCAGTTGAACAATGACTCCCCTCCGTGGGACAAGTTTGTCACTTGTCAGCGCCAGTCCTCCGTTGTGTCTTGCCGGGTTCTCAGCCCCCAGCCACCACCGGCCACGAAAATGAAAGCACGTGCGGACTAAAGACCGCACTACGGAAAGCAAGCCGGGTTTCGCCATAACACGTAAAGCGGGCTTGAGCCCGCGACACTTCGTATTTCACCTTTCTCACGCGACCACGTTCCGGCGACCTCATTCACTCTCCCGTGTCGCCATCGACCTTAAAAACGCCCAGTTTTCTCAAAGAATTCCGTTTTTTGAAATTTTCGTGGGACAAGTTTGTCACTTGTCAGCGCCCGTCCTGTATGAGGAACTGTCGAGTTCTCAGCCCACAAATCGGTTCTGGATCGGTGAACGGGAGGGCGAGACTCCTGTCGAGCCGGGTTTAGTGCTAAGTCAAAGGCAAAGGCGGTCGAAACAGAGGGGAACCACGCACAACACGAATTCACCATGTACATCATGAACATGAAGTTGAGGGGTGCCGGGGCACAAATGGCTCGGCAGGAGCCTCGCCCCACCAGGGGGGGGTGCCGTGGCGATCCTGGCGCGCCGCAGTGGCGGTCGAGGATCACGAAGACGTTGGGGAACCACGAAATACACGAAGCACACGAAAGGCATTGGGGCGGGTCTGTGCGGGTGTCGTGGGACAAGTTTGTCACTTTTCGGCGCCCGTCCTTCGCTGTGTCTTGCCGGGTTCTCAGCCCTCAGCCACCACCGGCGACGAAAATGAAACTACCTGCGGACTAAACACCGCACGACATCATCTGCAACCGGCCGTACCGTCCCTCACCAGTTCCGTCCCTGGTCTGCCGCCAACTCCTGACGTCGCCGTTCTTTTTTGCGAAGTTTGCGTGTCTGCTTGCGAGCCTGTTTAGGATTCAGAGGCCGTGCTGCGGACGGCGTTTCCTGGGCGAACCTCTGAGCATAAGCCAGCGCCTGGGCCACCACCTGCGGATCACTCAAGGCGATCGACCTCTCGACCGACGCGACGGGCAGACCAATACCGAGCGGCTGCTCTGCTGCGGGGCGTTCTTCCCACTGAGCGGCGTCCGTTCGATTGAAGGCTGTCTGAGCCAGATCGTCAGACGTCCCACCGTCTGACATCTCCGGAGAGAATTCGCAATTTTCCGCGGTGTTCTCCAATGATTTTGAAATCTCGAAATTTTCTGGAGAGCCATCGGCTGTGTCATCCGCTGACGCCTCGAGCGCGGCCAGACCGGCAACCGCATCAACAGCCACAAGATCGCGCTCTGAATCGTCGATCTCGTCCGGGCGGTCCGCGATATCCGAGGCATCTTCGACCAGGCCCTCGCGCGGGTCAGACTGTGACCGTTCCTGCAGGGCCGAGGCCAGGCACCACAGCCAGCTTCCGTCTTTGCCGAAACCGGGGGCTTTCACGATCTGGACTCCCAACCGTTTCCCCACGGCTCGCATCTGCGTCGGCGTGAAGCCCATCTCAGCACCGAGATGGTAGACCTTGGCGACGGGTTCGCCGGCCTCTGTCAGGTAAGAGGCCAGAAAACTGCGGATCGCGGAGTCACGCGCCAGGGGATCGATCGCCGACAAGCCGGTCTGCAGGTGCCAGACAGGCTGTTCGGCTTCGACCGTGAACGCGAGACCCTGGGGAGCCTTGCAAGCGTTCATCCGCGTCGACAGAAACAGACGGCGTTCCAGATCTGCGGGGTCGATCGCCACGCACCACACACACCGCACCTCTTCCGTCCGATACCGCGACGTCAATTTCAGTTGACCCTGTGCTTCGAAGCGGCTGCGGGCGGGGAGCGTGACCACGATGGCGACACCTGTCTGGCGGGCCAGGTCGTTCAATTGGCGCAACGATTGTGCCACCCGTTTAGGGGTCTCGCAGAAATCGGAGAGGGGATCGATGACGATCAACTCGATGTCGGGTTGCACTCGCAGTTCGTCCCGCAGCATGGGGATGTCAAAGGGCAACTGCAACGGTCGCAGATCCGCGGGCAGTTTTGCGTCTTCATCGACTGAGCGGGCGTGATCGACCCGGACCACGCGATCGAGGTCGACCCCCTGGTCGGCTAATTGACCATCGAGCGTGCCCGCATCGTCTTGCCGGGTGACCACGAGCACGCGCCCGGCGACCCGCTCACGGGCCGGGTTTTCGGTCTCATTTTCGGCGGGAGTCGAGTTGGCGGACTGATCGAGCGGCAGAGGCCAGGGGAGAGCCCGGGTGACGCGGGCGATCAGATCATTGACAACAAGAGATTTGCCAACTCCTAACTCGCCTTCGATGAGGGTGACCTGACCACGTGGAATGCGACCCTGCCAGAGCCAGCGTGTTGGCCGGCGTGGCCCAGGTCGTTGTCGCACGAGGGTTTCGGAGCGTATCGCCCCGTTGGCATAGATCGTTTGGAACTTGGGAAGCGGCACCCCACGTTCATCGAGTTCCTGGGTCGCCGACCGGGAGGGCCTGAGTTGATAGGGTGTCGTCGTCATGTGTCTGGCTCCTGCAAAAACACCACAGAGTTGTCACCGTTTCTAAAAAGTGTACGCATGTATATTTCAGGTGGCAAGTAGAAACATGGAAATGTGTCCACTTTCCGGCAGATTGCCACAAACCACGACGAGCCACTGATTTATGGCACTTCACAGTGGGACAAGTTGGTCACTTGTCAGCGCGCGTCGTCGTCTGGGCCTGACGGTTACCCAGCCACTGACTCAGACCCGGGTCGGAGAGCTACGAGGGACTGAAGGTGGACGTCAGTTCGCGACCCGGGCCGGCGGAGGTGTTTTCGTTGTGAGGATGACGAGCACGAAGACGTTGGGGAACCACGAACAGCACGAATTCAAACGGAACATGAAGTTGTGGGGTGTCGGGCACAAACGGCTCGGCGGGAGCCTCGCCCTCCCTGGGGGTTTTTTGATCGTGGCGATCTTGGCGCGCCGTAGTGGTGCCGAAGACGATCACGAAGACGTTGGGGAACCACGAAATACACGAATCACACGAAAGGCACCGTGGCCGGTCGGTGCTGGCGTCGTGGGACAAGTTGGTCACTTGTCAGCGCCTGTCCTGCTTGGGGAATTGTCGAGTTCTCAGCCCACAAACCGGTCTTGGATCGGCGACTGGGAGGGCGAGACTCCTGTCGAGTCGGGGGCGTGATGTGGCTGTTATAAAAAGACGTTGGGAAACCACGAACAGCACGAATTCAAACGGAACATGAAGTTGTGGGGTGTCGGGCACAAACGGCTCGGCGGGAGTCTCGCCCTCCCTGGGGGGTTTTTGATCGTGGTGATCATGGTGGGCCGCAGTTGTGCCGAAGACGATCACGAAGACGTTGGGGAACCACGTAATACACGAATCACACGAAAGGCACAGTAGCCGGTCGGTGCTGGCGTCGTGGGACAAGTTTGTCACTTGTTAGCGCCTGTCCTGCTTGGGGAACTGTCGAGTTCTCTGCCCTCAGATCGGGCCCTGATCGGCGACCGGGAGGGCGAGACTCCTGTCGAGCCGTGGGATGTGATTTGGCCCGTTAACACGAGATCGGCGAAGAACCACGAACAGCACGAATTCACTCGAAACACGCTGCGTTTGGCCGGAACTGTCGGGATGGCGGTGTCAGCGTGGTGCCATTGGGCGGGCGGAACGGGGGAGGGAGGGGGCCGCACGCCGACGGTTGTCGTGAGTGGTTCTCAACTTGGGGGGAAGGTTGTAAGGACTTGTTGGTCGCCCCGATTTCAAAGGATCCGATTCAGTTGAGAACTTCAGCCGTGTTCGCCTGGGCCACACAATTCAGAGTTGACCAGTCCACTGTGGCCGTCTTGCCGGATACGGCTGCACGACTCGACACACCTCAATTGAAAAACCGGAAAAGGAACCATGTTGCAGACCGTCGCGCGTTCGGTCGGGGTGACCCGGGCGCAGATTCTCGATGGCAGGAGTTGTGCATGGACCCGTTCCGTGCCCACCAGGGACGGGCCAAAACGGACCTTGCCTGTGATCTGTCACATTTTAAAAAAAATGAGCATTTTTCTGACCCGTATCCCGGTCATTTGGCGCACGTAAAGTACAAGTCATGTTTCGGGCACCGTACCTTTTCGCAGCTCTGGTGAAAGGAGACACAGTCATGCACTGCTTCCGGAAGTTTTCCCTGGTGGTTGCGATCTTGTCGTCGCTGTTATCAACCTCGTCGGTCTTCGCGGGGATTGAAACATTCACGATCCCGTCGGTTGCCGCGCAGAATGTCGATCTGTTTGGGATCATCCACACCCCATTGGTGGCGGTGGGGACCGTCAAATGGACGCTCGATGTTGACGAAAACGGCAATTCGATTAATTCGGACAGTTCCATTGATGCTCAATTCCATGGAATCCTGCCGTCCGCATTCGCGTCGTTGGGCCTGGCGGGTCTGCCGTTCGATCTGTATTCGCTGCCGACTGGGCAGTCGGTCACTGTAACCGGAAACGGGACTCTCGTTACGGTCGATACGACGTTCGGTCTGGCGATCCCCGCTGCGGGAACGACCTTATACACCAACGTTCCGAGTGAATTCGTGACCTCGGTTTCGGGGATTCCGTTCACGTCGTTTTTCGCCACAAGTCCCGATCCGGTCGGCATCTATATGGGCGACAACCCGTTTGGAATTCCCCCGGGCACTTTGGTGGGAGATAGCTATGGCCGGACCGTTTACTCGACCCCCGAGCCAGGGAGCCTGACTCTGTTTGCGTTGAGCCTGACCAGTCTGGTGGGAATCGCCTGGTTGAGGAAGCGGAAGACGAAGGTGTTCGAATAACGACCTGTTGCCTGGGCCGGCAAACGCGCCCCGGAAGCGGCGCTCACGGCGTCGCTTCCGGGGTTTTTTCGTGAGCTTGTGGATGTTCGGGGTGTGAAAACGGTATCCGGTCAAGTGCGCGATGTCGTCGAAACATGTGCGGTCGTGACAGAATTCAGGCCGATCAGTGCGGGCTGAGGCAATCCTGTCCGTTGACCCGCTGTGAGCGTCCGGAATGTCGAGGTGTGTCTTCTTGTCTGGCCGAATGAGACGCAGGAGTCGCCACGAGCCTTATGACAAAATTCCAAAAGGTCATTCGTAAAATCAATGAGATCAAGGGCCAGGTGGGCTGGCAGTGGCGGAAGCGCGACGCCCGACGCTGGTTTCTGCGAACCAAGTTCGGAATCGAGCAGCAACGCGAACTCGTCGTCCTGGGAGATCCCGTTCGCTATGGCACGGTCAGGCTGGCACTGGATCAGGTCGACGTCAATCTGATCCCTGGGGCGTTGGCAGAGTGCGGCGTGTATAAAGGCGTGTTAAGCAAGTTCATTCATGAACGACTGCCGAATCGAACGTTCTATCTATTTGACACGTTCGCGGGGTTTGACGAGCGTGATTCCGATTCGAAGGGAGACCTCCGATTCCGCGACACGTCCGCGGAACAAGTTCTCAATCATATTGGAGAAACATGCAACGTCATTGTACGCCAGGGCTATTTTCCGGAAACGGCACACGGCCTGGAAGCAGAACGCTTCGCTTTTGTGATGCTGGATTTCGACAAGTATGAACCGACGCTGGCCGCCCTCGAGTTTTTTTATCCGCGTATGAGTGCAGGCGGGTTTATCTTCATTCATGATTACAGCAGTCCGGAGTCGGATTGGGCCTGTTCTCGAGCCGTGGATACCTTTCTCGCCGACAAGCCGGAAAAGCCGTTGCTGATTCCCGATGCCTGGGGCACGGCAGTCTTCAGAAAGACCTGAGACGATGCATTCGCAGCACATCGAACTGCTGAGGCAGGGTGCAGGACGAATCCCTCAGGCAGGGCACCACGGGCCAGGTATGTTTTGAGCCAGGATCGGATCGGTCCTTGCTTGTGTGATTGGGAACCGGGGTTGTGCCGAAGTTGTCTGGACCGACCCAGGGCCGTTAATCCCGTGGTGAATCAAGTGCGTCAGGGACCGGTGGCGTCAAACACCAGGATCTCTGAGCTGTTCTCTGCGTCCGCGAGCGCGACGAGATGGCGCCCGTCCTCGGAAAACTGCAAATCGACGCAGCGAGTCCCCGGCCCTCGCAATTCCAGCAGTTCCTGGCCGGTGGGCAGGTGCCAGAGCTTGATGACTCCATCCCGCGAGCTGGTCGCCAACGTGCGGCAGTCGGGAGCGATGGCGAGGGCTGTGATAGGTGTCAGATGGCCGGGAAGCCGATAGCGAATGTGACTGGTGTCAACGTTCCAAACGACGACCAGACGATCGGCGCCCCCGGTGACAAGGAACTTGCCGTCAGGACTGAATTGCACCGAACCGCGGTGTTGATTGGAAGTCCAGACTGGCTGCTGTTGATCGAGATCCCACAGCACCAGGCCCAGTTCGGTCATTAGTGCCAGGCGGCGGCCGTCAGGTGAAAAGGAGGAATGTCGAGCACCAGGCAACAGGATTTTCTCCGCGCGACTGAAATTCGGCGGCCCGTGCAGCCACACATATTTCGCCGTGGGATCGCCGTCGGTCCCATCGGGTTGAAACGGCACGGCGATCGATTGTGAATCGGGCGAGAATTTTGGCGCGCCAACGTATCCACCGGGATGCCAATCCAGCGGCATCCAGCCTGCGGAGCGCGGTAGTGGGCCAAACAACACATCGAGCGACATCACGCTCAGGACCCGGTTACTCCAGACGGCGGCAGCATGGCGGCCATCCGGGGAAATGGCGACATGCTGATATTCTGCCGAATCTGCAAATCTCCCCTCTGCCTTTCCGGAAAGCCAGTCCCAGCGGACGAGAGCGTGTGGTCCGCTACCTGCCGTGATCAGCGACGTTGATTTGGGAATCAGACAAAACTCACTGGCGGAATCAATTGAGATTCGGCTCTGGTGGTCGTCATCCACGTGGACCTGGGGCCAACTGATGACCTGGCCATCTTTGCCGGCGGAGAACAGTCGCGAACCGTCCGGTGACCAGAGCAGCGAATAGACGGTACTCTGGTGCCCTTGCCAGACTTGTTTCGCGTCGGCCTCCAGCTTGCCGCCGGCCTGAATCCGCCACAGTCGAATGCCGCCCGAGTGATCGCCAGCAGCGAGCAGTTGACCGTTGGGATGCAGCGCCAGCGAGTGGACCGAGTCGAGGTGCTGCACCCGGCTGAGCCGTTGCCCGTCTGGCACACTCCAGGTTTCCAAGTCGCCCCCATCGTTGCCTGTCACCAGAAGGCTCTGGCTGAGGGCCAAAGCCACCGAGAATATCGCTGTGTCGGATGTGACACGCATTGTCTCTGAGTGCGTCTCGAGGTGCCAGGCGCGCGCCGTATGGTCATCGCTGAAAGAGATCAGCGTCTGGTCGTCGGCGAGCGCTAAGCCCTGGACTGAGGCCCCATGTCCCTCAAGAGTCCGCAGTTGCTGACCAGACTCGGCCGAGTAAATGCGAATGACGGCATCGTTGCCACACACCATGATCCGCTTACCGTCGGTAGCAAATTGAAGTTGGAAGGCTTTCGTCGGATGGGCGGCGATCCGTAAACGCTCGGCACCTGTTTCCAGAGTCCATATGCGAATCGTGCCGTCGTCTCCCGCCGTTGCCAATTCGATCCCATCGGCTGTAAACGCCACCCCGTTGACTTCCCCCTGTCCGGTTGGAATTTCCCGTTCGAGCAATCCGGTCTCGAAGTCGATGAGGGAGACGGTCGAATTCGCCCCGGCGACTGCCAGAACCCGCCGATCTGGCGACAGACAGAGGACATACAGCGGACCTGCGTTTTCCAGCCAGATTTGGTGCGCCAGCCCGATTTGACGACGCAAATACCACCATTCAAAGCCGCGTCGATCGGGTTTATCGTCACGGAAAGCGTGTCGCTCCAGAAAGAGATTGGCTCCACGCGGGTCGGCTTTCCTGATCGCGTTCGCGGCCTGATTGATGTCGGCGGCATACAGCGTGTCGCCCATGATTCGGCGTTGCTCTTCGGCCTGCTTGCGGGCGGCCTGTTCGTTTTTCAGTCGTTCGTCGGCCAGTTGGCGCGCGTCGATGGCTTGCAAGGCCTGCCAGGCACTGAAGACAGTGGCGAATGTCAGAGCGCTCAGGACGACGACGGCCGTTACCAATATCGGCTGATTTCGCTTCGAGAATTTCCGTAACCGGTAGATCGCCGAGGGAGGGCAGGCTTCGACCGGCTGATCGTCGAGATAACAGCGGATGTCGGCGGCGAAGCGGCTGGCCGACTCGTAGCGGCGCTGGCGGTCTTTTTCCAGTGCCTTCAACACGATCCAGTCAAGCTCACCCGCCAGGAGCCTGGTGAATTGACGTTCGTCAACGCCGCGCTGGCCAGAAACGGTGGAGCGCGTCGTCGCTTCCAGCGTGCTGACCCGCTGGCTGGGGCGCTGCGGTTCCACTTCGCGGATCATTCGTCGCATCTCGTCGAGACCGATCTTTGACATGGTCTCGCGGGTAATCGGCGTTGTGCCCGTCAGCAACTCATACAGCAGCACGCCGAGCGAATAGACGTCGCTGCGCGTATCGATATCGAGCGCGCTGAGCTCTGCTTGCTCGGGGCTCATGTACAGCGGCGTCCCCACGACCTGCGCCATCCGGGTGAAGACCGTTTGCTCGGTGAGACGCTGATCGATGGCCTTGGCAACGCCAAAATCGATGACCTTGGGAATCGGGGTTCCATCATGCGAGCCGACCAGCACGTTCGAGGGCTTCAGGTCGCGGTGGATGATCCCTTTCTGGTGCGCGTGCTGTACCGCCTGACAGACCGGGATAAAGAGTTCGAGGCGCTCACGCGTGGTCAGTTTGTGCCTGTCGCAGTAATCGGTGATGGGTATGCCGCGGACCAGTTCCATCACGAAGTACGGGCGGCCCGTGGGCGAAGAGGGAATCTGCGTTGCGGCGTCTGGATCGGACGAAGCACTGTGCGGTGTGTTCGGTGTCAAGAATCCCGGATCCCGTGGATCCCCGGTGGTACCGGCATCCAGGACCTTGGCAATATGCGGATGATCCATCAGTGCCAGGGCCTGGCGTTCGGCCTCGAACCGGGCAATCACTTCTCGGGTGTCCATGCCCGGTTTGATGACCTTGAGGGCTACGAATCGGTGGAACGGCCGCTCTTGTTCGGCCACATACACGATTCCCATGCCCCCCTCGCCCAGCACCTCACGGAGTCTGTAGGGACCAATGATCGTCCCCGGGGTCGCGGTCTGCACGAAGTTGTCGGTAAGCGAACGATCATCCCCGTTACGGGGCAGGTCGTAATTCGCCGGGTGTTCGAGGAATGTTCCCGCCTGGAAATGGAATTCGATCAACATTTCGACTTGCTGCCGCAGTTCCGCATCGCCACCGCAAGACCGGATCACGAACGCTTCGCGTTCCAGTGGCGCAGCAATCTCGATCGCTTCCGCGAGGATCCGTTCGACGTCGGTGATATCAGGGGGCATTGTGGCTGGAACCTGGCAATGAGTCCGCAAGCGTGATGGGCGTTCTGCAGGATGTCGATGGCGAGCCCTGCCTGGCTTCCGTACGCCTTCTCGAGCTGACCTCTCGACAACGGTCGTCTCACAGTACTCGACAGAATGTCGTGCGCCAAATAATGCGCTGGTGGCTCATGATTCTCTGAAAAATCGTTTCCAGCCAGGTCGTCGGGAATGCTTCGCACCAGGTTCGATCCGCAGACCGGCAGATCGGGGCATTTTCACGGTGTGCGGGTTGCCAGATGGCAGGTGCCGCGGCACTCCGCGGATTGGACAACCAGCCGTGACGGGCCTGTCCGGGCGAGCAGTTCGCTTGCAGAAACGTCGCTCGATGATGTCCCCCCCGTCTCCCAGTCGGCAAGGGGGCTTAATCGTCGGTGTGGGCGTCATTCGCGGGGATCGATCCTTGCAGTTTGCCGTAGAGCCAGGACCTCGCGAATTGCCACTGGCGCTTTGCGGTCGCGACTGAGATGCCCAGGACTTCCGCGGCATCTTCAATGCTCAGGCCCGCGAAATAGCGAAGTTTGACGAGCCGCGTATGCTCCGGTGCGATCGTTTCGAGACTGGCGAGTGCCTCATCGAGGGCCAAGATGTCGATGTCGGGTTGTTCGTCATTGCACAACAGCGTCGCGGCTTCGTCCAGCCCGACACGCCTGAGTCCCCCGCCGCGTTTCTGGCTGTTGCGCTTGCGGGCCTCTTCGATCAGAATGCGTCTCATCGCTTCGACTGCGGCTGCAAAAAAATGTCCGCGGCTATTCCAGGTCGGCGGTTCGCTGCCATCGACGAGCCGCAGGAAGGCTTCATGAACCAAGGCCGTGGCCTGCAGCGACTGGCCCGGTTTTTCGGACGCCAACCGTTGCGAGGCGATCCGGCGGAGCTCGTCATACACCAGCGTAAAGAGCTGTTCGATGGCGCCGGCCTGTTTCTCTTTGATGGCCTGGATAAGTTGAGTCACATCGGACATCGCGAGATTCCAAGCTCGGGTTTTCTGAATTCAACAGCCGTTTCGGACAGCGACGATTGAAGCAGCACAGTCAGTCTGTTCCGGATATTTGGAAACTGGACAAAAACCGCGACTTCAAAGGCAGCGAACCGAATATCAAGTTATGGCACATTCAGCTCACACCCCGCAGCGGGCGCACTCTCTGCGTATGACAAGATTTGTAATCAGGCCCTGATGACCGCTTCGGCGATGCACTGAACGACTCAGAATTTCGGGAGCAGGGCCACCCAATTTATACTCGAATCGACCTCTTTTCGGAACGGCGAAACCCCGGCAGGTTCGACAAAAGCGATTTGTGGAAGACGCCGAGGTCCGTCGATTTTTCGTGGGACAAGTTAGTCACTTGTCAGCGCTTGTCGTTCGCCGCGAACAGTCGAGTTCTCAGCCCACACATCGGTCCTGAATCGGTTCTCGGGAGGGCGAGACTCCTGTCGAGCCGGGTTTGGTGCTGAGGCTGAGGCGGTCAAAACAGACGGGAACCACGAACACGACGAATTCACATTGAACATGTAGTTGAGGAGTGCGGGGCACAAACGGCTCGGCAGGAGCCTCGCGTTCCCGGGAGGTTTTTGATCGTGGCGGTCATGGCGCGCCGCAGTCCGGGCGCGAGGCGGATTGTCGACTTCGAAATGTTTTTCGATTCTTTTGAATTTCGTGGCGGATCTTCCGGACGAAATCGGCTCTTCGTCGTGTCGATGAACCGATGATGCGAATGCCTGATCTCGCTGATCTGGAATACAGACGGCCGTGGACTCGCAAATGACCGCCGTCGGCTCACGATCATTAGCCCCTCAGTGGCTTTGTTTGACTCACTTCTTGAAGGATAGAAACGATGCGGAAGACTTTGCGATTGTTCTCTTTGGCTCTGTTGTTCTGTGGAATCGCCGCGGTGCTGGCCGTGCCGGCGGATGTCCTGGGTGCCGGTGGCAGCGGCGGCGGCGGCGGTGGCGGCGGTGGCGGCGGTGGCGGCAGCGTCAAACCGGTCGAAATCCGCGTGACCGGTTTCATCACCGGAATCGACTACTCGACGGGACTCGTCTCGGTCGGGACCTCGTATTATGGCTCGGGCCAAGCCTGGGTCACGACGACGACCAAGCTGTCGTTGGATAACGTGAGCTGCGGTTTTGTTGATATCCAAGTCGGCGACTGGGCCGAACTGCGTTATGACGCATATACCCACGCGGCGACCAAGATTGCCGCCATCAGCTACTAATGAGCCTGGCGAATGACGCGGTTGAGCGGCTGGTGCCTGGCACCGGCCGCTCGCTGTGTTTCTGGTCCCTGGTTCGGGCAGCCGTTGAGGCGGTTACGAACTGCGGACCACTCGTGTCTGCGACGCGCACGGCGTGTATGAATGGCTGGGATATTCCGAAGCTCGGATCTTGGAGTTGTGTGAGGAGATCGGCCGGACGTTTGCCGCTGGCCGCAGCCTGGAGTTGATCGACGAGACTTTTCGAGGCCGCTCGCTCGGCGAGTTGCGTTGCCGTTTGTACGCCGATCGGTGAACCGAGTTGTGCCACCACGAGACGGCGTTGGCTCACTTGTCAGCGCCTGACCTGCTTGGAGAACGGTCGAGTTCTCAGCCCACAAATCGGGTCTGGATCGGCGACCGGGAGGGCGAGACTCCTGTCGAGCCGGGGGCGTGATTTGGCTGTTGTGGGAATTGAACCAGGAGTTGAGGGGTGTCGGGCACACACGGCTCGGCGGGAGCCTCGCCCTCCCGGATAACGACGAACGGTTCAGCCGGCACGGCCAGGAAGGTGCCACCCAAACGTATGGGGTCTGGTTATTTGTCGGGCAATGTGCCGTTGCCCAGCAGGCGCTGGGCTTTCATCTCGACCGCCTTGGCGATCCGCCGGACCTGGCGGGTGTCGATCTGCAGTTCCCGGGCGATGTCTTTCTGACGGTAGCTGAGTTCCCGCATCTCGAGGTACAGCCGTTCCCGTTGACCGAGGACGGCCCACAGGCGCGACCGGGCTTCGTTGTACTCGGCGATTTCCTCGGCACTGGGTTCCCCCTCGGCGATGGCTACAATGTCGTCGAATCGCTCATCGCCCGTCAGTTCTCGCTGCTTTCGCAGACGGGCGAGCTTTTTACGGCGGGCGATGGTCGCCAAGAGTCGCCAGAGCCAGTCGTCGTGGTCGAAGTAGAACTCGGTCGTGTCGGCCTGCCGTAAGATCGAACCAAACGCCGACAGGAAGACACTGTCTTCGACATAGGGGGACGACGCACGATCGTGGCCGGCCCGCTGCAGCAATTGTTCGACATAACGGCGGTACAACTCGGTCGCCGCGGTTTGCTCTTTGCGGCTGGTCCAGCGTTCAATCAACTCGCGTTCACTCAGGCGTGAAAACGAGCGTTCGTCGTCGGGTTGTTTGCCCGGTTGTTCACCCTGGGAAGTGTGTGTGTTCATGTTGCCGACCCTCGTCTCAAGAGTGTGGTCCCAGGCCAGAGGCTCGGACAGTGCAGCGCTTGCGACGACGTTTATACAGACCGGGTCACCGGGGGGGCAATCGGTCGGCGGGATGGGGGCCAGATCGGGCCCGTGGTGGATCAGCGGTACGTGGGACATCGGCGGGATGCTCCTGAAGTCAGGCGTCGTCGGCCACGTTCGTGCAGGGGGGCACCCGGCGGACGGGCCCGGACGGGGATCGGGGTGGGCCGGGGGCGGACGATGAACGGGAACGGGAAGACGACGACCAACAACATGGTCGCGGACGTGCGGGCAATGGCCCAGGAAATCTGCCAGAAGTTCTGCATGACGGCACCTGCGGGGAGAAGAGTTTGAGAAACGATGGGTCGGCACTGCAGGTTTATGCCGATTGTGCTCAGATTCCGGACAGAAATTCGGATGATTATTTTGGGGGGGCGTTCGTGGGACAAGTTTGCAACGTGTCGGCGCTGGGCGCTGGTCGGGAGTTGTCGGGTTGTCAGCTGGCAGATGCGGTCGGGGGGTTGAATGTGAAAACGGTGAGGAACCACGAAAAACACGAATGGACACGAAAAAAGGTGGTTGGGTGAACAGAAACGGCTCGGCGGGAGCCTCGCCCTCCCGGTGTTACGGCGTCCCGGTGTCCCGTTGGGGATGGGAGGTGGAAATTGGGCGTGGGAGCGGCGGAGCGATCTGCGACTTTGGGGGGCTTTAGAGGCCGGTGAGGCGTTTGCCGCGGAGGCGTTCGAGTTCGGTGCCGACGAATTCGAGGACGTGGCGTTCGGTGTCAGAGAGGTCGGGGTTGCCTGTGTAGTGGGCGGCGGCGAGGGAGTCGCGCAGGCGGGTGTAGGTCTGGTAGGCGGCACCGGGCCGGCCGCCGATTTCCTGCAGGCGGGCTTCCTGCAGGCGCTGCTGCCAGGAGGCCAGGCGGGGTCGCTGAGGATCAGGCTGATTGAGTTCATGCTTGATGCGCTGAAAGCGGGACTGCGGGATCTCGGCGGGTGATGAGCTGGCGCCGAGGTAATAGGCCATCCCCAGGATGGGGACAGACAGCAGCAGCGTGCGGACGCGATTCAGCCAGCGGGTCGCCGGGCTGATCTGGGTGGCATGCTCGCCATCTTCGGGCAAAATCAGGATGGGGCGGGGGGCGGGGGCCGGGTCCGATTCCACGGTTAAAGTCAGCGAGGTCGCGCCGGCAATGTCGAGCACATGTCCTGGAGTCCAGGGAATGGGCGTATTGGGGGGGACGGGCTGGCCACCCAGTGACAGGGCCCGGCGGGAACGGCGGTAGAGGTAGTATTGACCCGCGCGGTACTGCACCGCGGCCAGGTGGGGTTCCACCTCGGGCAACTGCACTTCGGCGGCCGGGTCGCTGCCGATGCGGATCACTTCGGCTTCAATCCAGCATTCGAGCAGCGTCACGGGGCTGATGTTTCCAGCGGGAGTGACGGCGATGATGCGAGCAGGCATAAGACACCTCGATTACAAACCAGAACGGAACCAACTCACCAGGGCGGTCGCCACGAACGGGACCATGATCACCAGCATGCACGCCAGCAGAATCAGGAAGGCGGGATATTCAATGGCCACGTGAGCCTGGGCGGCGATCGTTTCCACCTGCTGCATGCGCTTCTGACGCATCTGATGGGCCAGGATCCGTAGCACTTCACTCAAGGGAGTTCCCAGTTCCGACGACGAGATGATCGCTCCCAGCGGTTCGCGGATTTCCACCTCATCGAACCGCGTGCGCAGGTCTTCGAGGGCCTGTCGAAACGACGTGCCCCGGCGGATGGCCTGATTGAGTTCGGTGAGTTCAAAACCGGTGGCGTGCCCGGACGATTCGCGGGCCATGGTTTCGAACGCTTCTTCGATTCCGGCTCCCACCTGCAGCAGCATGGCGATGCCATCAAGGGCGAACGGAAGTCGGGAAACGAACTCGGCGACATGGCGTCGGGCCCGGCGTTTCAGAATCCAGAGAATGCTGTACACGGTGCCGCAGGCGGCGATGAGCCCCCACCACGCCGACTCAAGGGCCGCGCCGCCAGAGAGCCACCACCCGGTACCAACGACGACAGCGACTCCCAGGGCTTCGAGCAGGGTGGTGGCGAGGTATTCGCCGGGGCGCCAGGGAAGTCGACTGCCCCGCTGTCGCAGGCTGCGTTCGACCGGGACGGACAGTCCTGGAATCTGCAACCCTGCCGAGCCCTGCCATTCATCGACCAGGGGGTGGAACCAGCGGTAGGTGCGGCTGGCGGCCATCAGTCGGGAACGGCGGACATCTTCAAACGCCCAGGCCTGGTCGACACGCATCACGGGGCGGGTCAACACGGTCGCTGTCAGCCAGGCACACCAGGCGACGGCGAGTGACGAGATCAGAACAGGTAACCACATGATCGGGAGCCTTGAGCAGAGTACGCAGGTATGCGAGTGATTCGGGACTGTGTCAGGTCAAAGGGCGAGTTTTAGAAACGGCGATTGAGGATGGCGTTGCCCCAGACGAAGGCGACGCCCACGAGCAGGGCAATTGCGGCCAGGGCCCATTGTCCCCAGATCGTTTCGAACAGCACGTTGATCATCGAGGGGACAAAAAACCACGAACCCCCCAGAAACAGGAACGGGAAGCAGGCCAGAGTCGAGATCGACTTGCGTCCGCTGGCGGTTTCGATTTCGAGTTTGCGTTCGACACGCTGAGTTTCGAAGATGCTGCCGGCGATGCGGGCGAGCGATTCATCGAGCGGGCCGCCCCGCTCAAGAGCCGCGCTCAGGACCATAACGAACAGCGAAAACGGTTCGAGGGCCAGTTTGTCGCGGGCTTCTTCGAGAGCTCGACGCAGGGGCTGGCCACGTCCGTAGGCTTGCGAAATGATGCGAAATTCCTGGGCCAGCGGTTGGGGCAGTTCGCGCGACTGGCGGGTGATGGCTTCGGGCAAGGCCAGCCCGGCGCGGACGGCACAACCCAGGGAAAAACAGGCCGAGGCCATCTGATCGCGAAACAGTCGTTCGCGCCGGCGAATGAGCAGCGCGACGATCCAGCGGGGAGCGACCAGCATCATCAGGCAGACGACAATGGCGAGCGGCCAGATCTGCAGGCTGACGCCCAGCCAGAGGAACAGGGCCACGGTCAGAAAGACCCAGACACCGATCAGCGTGCTGACGAATTCGGCGTTGAGGCCCAGGCTGCGCAGGCGATGTCCCTGCCGGCCCAGGGCCCGTTCCAGTCCCGTTTCAAAGATCGGACCGGCGGCCAGGAAGGCCAGGCAGGTGGCGACGATCATCAGACCGGAAGACCAGAGGGGGACGGCGATTTCACGAAACGACGACATGCCGTGGCTCCTGGGAATGCAGTTGAAAACCATCGAGTTGGAACCAGCCCGATTCGAGCAGTTCCCCGGCGAACGAGGGGAGCCGGCCGGTGGGCTGCAACCCGGCAGCGGGTTGCGTGGGGTCGAGGTGAAACAGTTCGCGGATGGTGACACCCAGCGCGCGGCGGCGGTCAAAGGCCACTTCGGCAATGCTTGAGACGCGGCGCTGATCGCCATGCCGTTCGATGTGGACGATCAGATCGATCGCGGCGCCGATCTGGCGGTGAATGGCTTCGAGGGGCAGGGGGGAGGCCATCTGCACAAGCGTTTCCAGGCGGGTGATCACATCCTGCGGACTGTTGGCGTGAACGGTGGTGAGGCAGCCTCGATGCCCGGTGTTCATGGCCTGCAGCATGTCGAGCGCCTCGGGACCGCGACATTCGCCGACGACAATGCGGTCGGGTCGCATCCGCAACGACTGCCGCACCAGGTCGCGCGTGGTGTAGGCCCCGGCCCCTTCGGCGTTGGGCAGACGGGCTTCGAGTCGAACGACGTGACCGTGCTGCAAGTCGAGTTCTGTGGTGTCTTCGATGGTGACGACGCGTTCGCTGGTGGGAATCCACGAGGCCAGGCAGTTGAGCAGGGTCGTTTTGCCGGAACCAGTGCCGCCGGTGACCAGGATGCAGGCCTTGGTGAGCACGGCGGCCCGCAGAAAGTCGACCGCCTCGCGATTGATGGCCTGTCCGCGCAGGAGATCGTCGATTGTCAGGCGGCGGGGGAAGCGGCGGATCGTCAGGCAGGGGCCGTCGGGCGCCAGCGGGGGAATGATGGCATGCACGCGGCTGCCATCGACGAGGCGGGCGTCGACGACCGGTTGCGATTTATCGATGCGGCGGCCGACCTGTGCCACGATGCGCTCGATGATCGATTGCGTGACTTCATCGGAAATGAAGCGGCGGCCACTCGATTCGATGACGCCGTTCTTTTCGATGAAAATCGACTGTGAGCCCACGACCATCACTTCGGTGACGTCGGGCAAGCGAACCAGATCTTCGAGGGGGCCGTAGCCAAAGACGATGTCTTTGATCTGCTTTTTGATCGTCCGCCGGGCGAGGTAGGTGATCAGTTCGTGATACAACGTGGGGCCCAGTTGCAGCCATTGTTCCCAGTAATGCTGTTCGACGAGGTTGAGCCGTTGCGTCAGTTGATCGACCGCATCGAGGTCGAGGTCTTCGACGAGTTGCAGGCGGAGTTCTTCGACATCATGTTCGCGTTCGGCGACGGCGGAGGCGAGGTGATTCCAGGCCGAGTCGCGGTTGAGCCAGGGACTGCCGGGCCGGTCGGCATCGGCGATGAGTTGATCGATGAGGATGCCGCGGAGACCCTGGCCAGCGATGAACTGGGTGAGGGGGTCGCGGGGGCGGGTGCCGACGTGCATGGCGTGCGAGAGCGAGTCGATGCAGTGTTCGAGACGCAAGAGGGCATCGCCCCCTTCGCGCTGGGCGCGTTCGAACGAAGCGGCATCGACTTCGCGTAACAGGCGGGCATGGAGTTTCTGGACAAGCTTCGCCGCCTGGTCGAGGGCCCAGGCGGGGGCGGCGGAAGCGGTCGCTCCCGACGCCCCGCCGGGCGTGGTCGTCTGCAGTTCAAACTCCAGGATGAACGGGAACAGGCGGACCTTATCGCCATGGCGCAGCAGGCTGTGTTCCCCTGCCCGCAGCGGGACACCGCCGATCTCACAGCCATTGACCCCCAGCGCGATGATCTTCCAGCCGGTGGGCTGATTTTTGAGGACGATCGCCCGGTCGGCGATCAGCGGGCTGTTGAGGACCAGGCTGTTGCGGTCGTCGCGGCCGATGGTGACCTGATCGCCCGAGACAGTGGCGGCGGCTCGTTCGCCACCCAGAACGTTGTGATACCAGATGCGCATGATGGTGAGGGAGTGGGGTGCTTGTGACAGGGGGCTTGGGATTAACCCGCGGGGCGTGACGAATCAATCGGACGTTGGCGGCGTTTCCGGAGCAGTACCGCGGTCGCTACGGGCGACGGCAGCACTTTGAGCCGCACGGACCGAGTCTGGATAGATCGACACGAGGCGAGCGCCACCCAGGCCGCTGTTGGCCTGGTCGAGACGTTCCGAGGCGGCATCGAAACCGCTCCCGCCGGAAGCGGAGAGTCCCACGCGGCCCGCGACGGTGATTTCCCGTTCGCCTGCCTGGCCTGGCGTGTCGTCGGTGAACTCTTCGTCGAGGTTGCGGCCGATGGCGACAATACGGAACGGGCCGATGCGTTCGATCGGTTGGGTGGTATCCAGGCGATCTTCGCCTTGCCGGACTCCGAAATAGACCCATTGCCCCACGCGCAGAAAGACCGTGTTGTGCGGAATGTTCTGCAGCGAAATGAAGATCGGGAGTTCATTCTTGGGGAGTACGGGAATCTTCTTGGGCGGGGTCTCGAAGCTGGGACGGATGAGGAGTTCCCCCGGTTCGAAATCGCGTGGGGCAATGCGGTCTTCGACGGCGGCCCGCTCGCGGTAGGGAATGGCGATTCTCACCAGGTCGGCGGTTTGTCCGGCCAGGGCCACGGCGGTCAACTTGTCGGCGGTCAATTTCTGACCCCGCAGAACCTTGCTCGACACGACCACGAATTGTTCGGTGGCCAGTCGGCGTTTGAGATAGGTCTGGTTGGCGTAGGCGGCCAGCAGTGCGAGGGCCGCGGCCAAAGCGAGTTTCAGAGTGTTGGGCACGGGGTTGGTTCCTGCGAGTTTCAGAGTGTTGGTGGGAAGTTGCCAAAATGCGACAGGCGTACAGAGAGCTATGTGGCCAGGCGATCGAAACCGGACACAGATTCGGTGTGAGTTGTGTCGGAATTCCCGAATTGGTAACCCCCCTCGGCCAGCCTGGCCCAGTGGGGCCAGCCGAGGGGGGCACTGTGACCAGTTCAGGGTTCCGGGCTATCGGGAGGCCGATTCCCTGACGCGCGGAGCCCGGGGTACGAACGATTCGAGGACCAGGTCCCGCTCGAGGCCCAGAGGTTCCGGGAGCAGTTCCGGGAGGCGATCGCCGGATTTGATCTGCAGGACGAATTCCTCCTGGTCTTCGTCGAATTCCTTGTGGTATTGCGGATCAATCTCGTTGAGTTGCCAGGTGGCGGCGGCCCGCGACATGCCGGGCTTCGCTCGCGACAGGGCCAGCACGGCCGCCGTGAAGCGAACACATTCGCGGTGCAGGCCGGGATCGCTCGAGAGGCGTGAGCGCGTCAGCATCCGTCGGCACGCCTGCAGGGCATCGTCGGGTCGTTCGAGTTTCAAATGACACCAGGCCAGGCGGCGCAAATGGAGAACATATTCCGGCGAGGGGTTCGTGGCATCTGCCAATTCCAGCAATCGCACCGCCCGTTTGAGATTGGAAAGCGCGTTCTGGGTGCTGGCTCCTGGTCGTTCGCGCAGGACCAGCAGTGCCAGTGCGTGCGGCAGGCGGACATCAGCTCGCAGCAAAGCGCCGTGGGATTTCTCGAGTCCCTGCTGCTCAAGCAGATTGAAATTGGTGAAATCGGTCCAGCGGGTGACGAGCCAGTCGCGAGTCAGAGGTGCGATCTGCTGTTGCAACCGGGGAGGCAGCGGGGGCAAATGCGGTACCTTCGTCTGGGGGGCCTGATGTGGCTTTAATTTGACGATAAAGGGCTTGCTCCCCTCGTCCAGAATATTCAGTGTGTCACGAGCGATTCCGTGATGAGGTAAACGAATTTCCAGCGAGTAGGTGCCTGGTAATAATGAGAGGGTTGCCGGGGTTCGTTCGCGGCGGATTACACCATCGAGCACGATTTCCGCCCGTTCGGGTGTGGACACGATCGTCACCGGGACGGGGGTGGGCGCTTTGGGGAGCGGGGGAACGGGTTTAGGCGGCGGAGGCGCGGCAGGAGGCGTGACCGGGGCGGGTGGGGCAGGGACGTCTGGCTTAAATATCGGCTTAGGAGTCGTCGGGGAGGGTTGTTCTGAGGGAGGAAGATTGAAGGGGGCGGTCTTGTCCGCCGCGATCTGGGGGGCTGGTTCCGTCCCACTGATCATCAGCACTCCCAGCAGCAGCACAAAAAAGCCGCCGCCCACAATAACGGTCAGCCGCATCGGAGAACGTTTGAACTGGTCCCACGAAGCGAGGGAATTGCCCATCCAGTCACCCTGGGCCGCGAGCGCGCGGGAATCGGGGTAGCCTGGCGCCAGCGAGGGAGGAACCGACAATTCGACGCTGGTGGGGGGCCGACCAATACCCGAGGGGTCGCGGATCAGCCCCGAGTCTGTAAGATTTCGCCGGGCTGGCAATTGGGTGCTGCCGCTCAACAGGTCCTCACGAGCCTCGTACGCGGACGGGTACCGGTCGGAGACCTTTTTCTCGAGGAGCCGGTCGATGACGCGAGATAATTCGTCGGGGATGCTGCGGACGAGCGTGGCGACCGAGGGGAGCCGTTCGGTGGGAGAGCCATGCCAGCGGGCCCAGGCGTCGGCGGGGTCAGACTTGCCTTGAATGCCCTTGAACAATCGCAGAAACCGGGGACCGGTGAGCAATTCGAGAGCGGTGAGTCCGAGTGCATACAGGTCGCAACTGGGACCGACGCTGCCAAATAACTGGGGGGCGAGTAATTCGGGGGCCAGGTAGCGTCCGCCCCCGGGCGGCAACCGTAATTCGGCAGAGGGATCGAGCCCCGGGGTGCGCGTCAGTTTGAGTTGTCCTTCCTTGGTGATCAGCAGCGATCCCGGATGAATATTGCCATGGATGCGGCCACGGGAATGCAGATGATTCAAGCCACGCAAGGCCTGTTCGAGGAAACTGCGGAGTTCTTCGGCGGGGAGGGGGCCTTTTTTCAGGCGTTCGGCCAGCGAGTGATCGAACGGTTCGAGGACAACCCAGCAACGATCGGTATCGACCGAATAGACGGCCTGAATTTGTTCGTGTTGCAGGCTGGCCTCGCCCCGGGCCTGCCGCCAGAACAGATCTTCGAGTGCCCGTTCGCCTCGCAGTTCGGGTAAGAGCTTGCGGACCACGACATAGCGTTGCAGTCGGCGTTCGTAGCCTTCATGCAGGCTGGAGATTTCATCGCGCTCAATTTCGCGCAGCAATTCAATATCGGGATGTTCACTTTCCGGCGGAAGCGGAAGCTGAGACGGTGCCGGGCGTCCCGAAGCCGAGGATTTGTGTTCGCTCGAACGGCGTTCAGCCGACTTCTGCCCGCTCGATTTTTGTCGGCTGGACCGAGTCGGGGGGGCCGGTTCGGAGTCAGGGGGGGCCGGTACGGTGGGGGGCATCGATGCGGGGGCCTGCGAGCCCGCCATACGCGACCATTGCCGGCGGAGTTTCTTGCGATAGGTACGGCGTTCGGCCGGTTGCAGCAGCGGGTCAACGCTGGCACGGGAGCGGTGATTCGGACGGCTGGAAGAGTGACTCATCGGAAAGACTCCACGAGACAAGGTCAGGGAGAATTGTCATTCCTTTGATGAGCCGAACCGGACCAAAGCGGACAGTCATTTTCAGATCCAGCGCCCGAATTTCAGAAATTCGGCGAAATTCAGACAACGACGGTCGTTTCGGGACGCGGATCGGCTGACATCCGGAATTCTCTGATTTTTTTCTGGAATTCCTGTCCGCTTTAAGAGGGCCAGCACCATCAACGGGATGAACGCACGGGAGGCACAGATGCCCCCGTTTTTCCGGTAAACACGCCCGAGTACGACAAGATGCCTATTACAACAACTGCCCCGACGGGCAGGCGTTCGGACCAGCTCGAACCTGGCCAGCAGGTCGGGTCTTTTACGATTGAAGACGTGCTGCACCGCAGCCGAGATGTCACCGTGTTGTCGGCCTGGCAGAACCCGGCTCAACGGGTGGCCTTAAAGGTCCTGAATCGGGAAGTCGCCGAGCATGTGCCGCGCGTCCGGGCGTTTTACGCCGAGGCCAAGTACGGGATGCAACTGACCCATCCCCGGCTGGTGGCCGTGGAATCGGTCGGGCCGGTGGATGGCTGGCAGGTGATGCAGATGCCCGTCTTCGAACAGCGGTCGCTGGAACGGCAACTGCAGCAGACGGGGCCGATGACGGAACCGGCAGTCTGGCGGTTCGCCGCCGGGTTGGCCGAAGCGCTGGAACTGGTCCACCGCGCGGGTTTTCTGCACCGTGACGTGAGCCCGGCGAGCATCCTGATGCATCCGGTGGGCTGGGTGCTGGGGGGCTTCAGCCGCATGCGCGACCGGGTCAAACCGCAGGATCTTGCCGGACAAGCGGACCTGGGTGGCTGGAACTGCTACCAGGCCCCGGAGCTGATGTTTCGACATCTGTCGGCGGCCAAACGGCGATCGGACATCTACAGTCTGGGCGCGGTGATGGCGAAATGCCTGTTTGGGCGGATTCCGTTTGAAACCGCGACGCGTGACGAGTGCCTGGCGGTCAAACGTCGGCAGTCGACGTTATGGTTGTCGGACGCCGCACCGGGCGTGTCACCCGAAACATTACGGTTTCTGAGCCGTTGTCTTGATCCGGACCCGGGGGGCAGACCGGAATCGCTGGTGGAACTGGTGCAGCAGGCATCGGGCATACTGGGGCAACCGGTGGAATCTCTGTGGCCCCGCCTGGCCGGGCTGGTGAGCAGTACGATCGCAGGCGAGTGGGTGGCTGGCCATGTCGTCGAGGGGCAGTCGCAGCCGGTGAAGATCCCACACGTCTGGCTGGTCCGGATGGTACTGCGGGGTGAGATATCGCCCCGCACGTTGATTGCCCGCAAGCCCTGGGGTCCGTTCCAGCCATTGAAAGATGTGAACGAACTAAGGGTGTTACGCCCCCTGCTGGGGGAATAAGGCACGCGGGTCACGCCGGCACGGGGTGCCCGCTCGCGTCGGACCCCGGGGTGGGTTCCTTTTCCCGCGCGCGGGGCGTTTTTCATTCCACTTTGCAAACAGAACTGCTGCCATGGACCGTCACGAGATCTATCGGCAAACGCTGACTCATTTTCTGTCTCCCATTGCGGGTGCGCTGGCGGATCCCAGTGTGACTGAGATCATGATCCTGGGTCCCGAGCAGGCGTATGTCGAACGGCAGGGGCAGCTTGAGCCTGTGGAGTGCCATTTTCCGGGCACATCGTGGCTGGAAGCATTGGCCCAGAACATCGCCGAGTTTGCCGGTCGGCCACTCGATTCGCGAAATCCTTCGCTGGATGCGAGGCTGCCCGACGGTTCGCGCGTGCACGTGATGCTGCCGCCGGCGTCCCGGCGGGGAATCTGCATCACGATCCGCCGTTTCCGGCACCGGTCCTTTTCGTTGCAGGACCTGTGTCAGACCGGGCTGTTGACCGGGGAAGCGGCCGATTTTCTGCGATTGGCCGTGGAATTCCGCCGAAATATCGTGCTGTCGGGCGGAACCGGGACGGGCAAAACGACCTTGCTGAATTCGCTGGCGGGCACGATTCCCGAGCGCGAGCGGATTATCGTCATTGAAGACACGTCGGAGCTCGACCTGCAGCAACCGCATGTCGTGTACCTCGAGGCCCAGCCGGCGGATGACAATGGTGAAGGGGCGCTCACGATTCGGGATTTGTTCGTGTCGTCGTTGCGTATGCGGCCCGATCGCATTTTGATCGGTGAAGTACGGCGGGGCGAGGCACTCGATCTGATTCAGTCGATGATCTCTGGGCACACCGGCTCATTGGCCACGGTGCATGCCAGTACGCCGCAGGATGCCGCCAGTCGGCTGGAAACGCTGTGTCTGTCGCACGACGCCGCGCTGCCTTTGTATGTGGCAAGGTCGCAGGTCGGTTCGGCTCTGCACCTGGTGGTGCAGATTGAGCGGTTTCGCGACGGCAGTCGCCGGATCACGGCGATTACCGAATGTCTGGGGATCGACGACCGCCAGCAGTATGTCTGGAACGACGTCTTCCGTTTCGAAGCAGACGACCAGGCGGTGCCCGATGCCGTGACGGGTTCGCTGCAGTGGACGGGATCGCGGCCGTCGTTCGCCGACAGCCTGCTGCAGCGGGGTTACGCGGGCAGTCTGCGTGAAGGTCGTCGGCTGTTTACGAAGCCGACGTCGGCCTGAAAAAAATTCTGAGAATGTCTGTCCGGTTTTGGTGGACAGAAAACATAAAGACATGTTCAGCCGGTACACAGGGGACAGACCTGCCGGTCGTGAAAAATAAACCCGTGTTCGTCAGCCTGGCTGGCGAAGGTCTGCCCCCCGATTTTTCAGAGCCGACGACAGTTCGGCAGGAGCAGTACGATGTTGAGTTTGTCGCGAAAGTGTGTGGGTGCCCTGCGTCAGTTGCACAATGATGAAGGGGGAGAAAGCGGCATCCAGATGGTCGCCGTTCTCGCCCTGGCGGCGGTGTGCATGTTCGGCGTGGGCAAGCTGGCGGGGATCGGCGCTGGCGAAGGAGGCAACAGCGGGCTGTTCGGTGGGATCAAGGACAAGATCAAGAGCTTCCTGCCGTCTGCCATTGGCAGTTTCTTTTAGCCTCGGCTGAGTGGGGGCCGCTGGGTCCCCCACTCTTGGCTCGCCCGCTTCGCAACACGGGGTTGTCGCGGCGGGCGAGCCTATTTTGTTGTTGTCTGTCACAGAAAGGACCGTCCTATTGAAGCAGGAGGACCGGCACCTGACCAAGACGGAAGTACCTCGGGCGTGGCGCGGGTCACGAGGTGCCGGTCCTCGTGTTTCAAAA
>JAFEBR010000093.1 GCA_018242565.1 Planctomycetota bacterium
AATCAGCGAAAGCGTCAAGGGAAAAATCCCTCTGGGCTCGATCAAAGCGGCCGGCTGGCGATGCGACAAAGAAAACTCAAACGTCGCCGCGCCCCAACAAAACATGGCCAACAGATCCAAACCTAACCGGCATAGACCGACTCCCAGAGGAGGCACTTGTGTTCGCCGACTCGCCCGCGCTACGGAAAACCAGGGGCACGAATTGAAGAGGAAAATCGCTGACCTTTTCGTATCCAACCTGCTGAATGACTCGCAACGAGTTTGCCCGTTCGGTCGCCAGCCCGTCTCGGCTGACCAACAAATTGACATGCCGGAAACTGTTCATTCCATTTCGCTCCCTGCTGGCGCAGACGATTTGGGCTCGGCACTGGCGACGTTTTTTACAGCTCCAAACCGGCACATACAGCGAATTGACAGCCCACCCAGTCGTGGGTAGGCTCGATACACCTGCGCGATTGATCAGCAATACTGGCCGTTGTTTCCCGTCGAGCCGGACACCCCTTTCCTGATTTTCACAGCGAGGAGTCGGGCCATGGCTGCATTTGCCCCTGGTTATCAACACGATGTGTTTGTGAGCTACGGCTGTGTCGACGATCAGTCCTCGGGCCATCAACTAGACGGTTGGGTGTCTCAATTCATCGCCGACCTGGAACAGCGCTTGAGCGAGCGACTGGGGCGTCGTGACGCATTTTCAATCTGGCGAGATGAAGAACAGCTGACGAAGAACGGTGACCTGGATCAGCAGATCTTTGGAGCGATCTCACAGACCGCCTTTTTGCTGGTGATTCTGTCTCCCGGCTATCTGAAGTCGATCTGGTGTCAACGCGAACTCAGTCAATTTCGAGAGTTGATTCAATCCCGCACGTCAGGCGGCTCAAGGGTGTTCATCGTTGAACGCGATTGGATTGAAGGACCTCGCCCTTCGGAGTTTCAGAACGTGCTGGGATTCAAGTTCTGGACGGGAGAACCAGGCAACCACAAACGCCTGCCGCGCCCCCTCAACAGGCGTCTTGAGAGTGACTACCCCGAATACGCCGAGCGGATGAATGACCTCGCGCTCACTGTGGCGGCAGAACTGAGTCGTTTGAAAACCCAGCCTTCGGCTCCGCCGGTAACACAGCCTGCGGTCCCAGGTCAAACACCGATTCCGCCCCCCGTTAGCAGCGGCAAGACCGTCTTCCTCGCTGAGGTCACCGACGACTTGCGCCCGCAGTGGAACAAGGTTCGACGGGAATTGGAATTGCGTGGCGTGCGCGTCGTATCCGGAGGGTTGCCCCGCGAAGCGACCGAGACCGAACAAGCGGTCGCCCAGTCACTGACTCAGGCTCAGATTTTCGTGCAGTTGCTGAGTCAGTTTCCCGGCCAGCCACTGCCCGGACGAAATGAAACCTATCCCCTGCTTCAATATCGACTGGCCAAAGTTTCGCAACAGCCACTGCAGATTCTGCAATGGCGAGCCCCCCAACTCACGGAAGAACTCTTTGACCAGCAAGAGGTCGAAGATCCCGAGTTGACCCGACTGCATCGACAGATGGTCTTCGGAAAAGTTCGCGCCGAACACATCGAGGACTTCAAGAAGCATGTTGTCGGCGTCGCCACGGCCCCTCCGCCCCCCCCTCCCCCTGTACCAGACACCGGCAGCGGCCTCGTGTTCGTAAGTTATCACCCTACGGCCAACGACGACGAGCAACTGGCCCAGAAACTCATTGGCTGTCTCGACCAGCAAGGATACGGCATTGCGATCCACATGCCTGAAGACGATGCCGACCCGCAAGTGATTCGCGCCGACTTTGAACGGTTCGTGCTGTCGGCGCGAAGCTGGCTCGTCGTGTACGGAGACCATAAAAAGAAGTACTGGGTGCGTGGCCAGCTGA
>JAFEBR010000939.1 GCA_018242565.1 Planctomycetota bacterium
CGTCGCGGCCGGAAAGGATCGATACGCGACCGTGCCATCCTGACAGACCTGGACCAGCCAGAGCGCGCGGACCGCCAGCGGCGCCCGTAAACCGAGTTGAGGGGGAACCGCTTCCTGGATCTGCAGGCCATCGTCGGTGGCATTTCGGCGGACAGTGACGGGAGACAGAATGTTGCCGACGCCGCGGTAGAACAGGTATTTCTCAGACTCACCCTGCGGCGTGGTGACTGTCGCCGCTTCGACTTCGCGAGGCGAGAGCCAGACGGGAGCGTCAGTGGGTGGCAACTTTCCCTGGCCGCCGATGGTCAGGTCGGCCCATTTCAGCCGGCCTTGCGTGGTGGGGGTCAAGCCGTTGAACCGAAAGTTGCCCGCATCGAGTCCGGGGGCGTGTACTTCGGCGGCGGGGTAATACTCGGTCAGCCAGCCACCGGCGAACGAGACTTCCAGCGAGGCCCGCAGGGGAGTCGTTGAACCGGCGGGTGGATAAAAATAGACGACGGGTGTTTCGAGGCGCATGCGGACCTGACGGTGCGAACGCGGGACTCCTTTGAAAAAGACGGGAGCCAGTTCGGTAGGACGGGGGACCAGGTCGGCGATGCGGTGTACGAACGCCGGGACAGGCTCATCGTCCGAATTGATGCCGGTCAGGGCCTGCCCGGTTTCATTCTGCAGGCAGGTGAAGGTGCCCCATTCGTGAATGACCAGATGGTCAGAAGCCCGGCGCGATTCCGCCAACCCCCGCGAAGGGGACAGCGCCACCAGACACACCCACAGAACTGACAGACGCCCGACAGACCACAGACAGCGCTTCATGACTGACTCCCGAGTGAAAGTGAGCGAGACACAACTCCTCTGGCGTTCACTGTACCGACCCGGTAGAACAACCAGAAATTGTTTTTTGTTGTGAGTATGTTGTTTATTGTTGTGTTCGAGACCGATCCCACGGTCAAGGAAACCACGTGCCATGCCTGCCAGTGCCTTGCCTTCGATTACAACGGACCAGGTCGCCGCCTTTGTGGAATTGGCGCGGCAGGGGAGCCTGCGAAAAGCCGCCGAGGCGC
The DNA here is from genome assembly GCA_018242565.1 of Planctomycetota bacterium. Taxonomy (GTDB): domain Bacteria; phylum Planctomycetota; class Planctomycetia; order Planctomycetales; family Planctomycetaceae; genus JACQFH01. The sequence continues at coordinate 1,062 of JAFEBR010000939.1, forward strand.
TGCTGGTGTCTGAACAGGGTCTGCGCAATCGCCTGGTGGCTTTGGAAACGCGACTGAAAATCGAACTCTATCGCAAAGGCCAGGGGGCCAAACCGGGCGCGCCGTTGACGGCGGCGGGGTTGCGGTTTCTGCCCCAGGCGACGGCCTTTCTCGAACGGGCGGCCGAGCTGACGAACCTGTTCGCCAGCGAACAGACGCCCCGCGTGATTCATGTCGCCGCCACCCAGTATCTGATTCTGTATGTGATGATCGACGCCGTCCGGCGGTTTCATCAGGCGAATCCACAGATTCAGGTCCGGCTCAGTAATCGGATTGAAGCCGAGATCGAATACGACCTGTTGCACAACCCCGATCTCGAACTCGGGGTCGCGGCCCCGTATGAGGCCTCAGCCGGTCTGGATTACACGCACCTGTTCTCGATGGAATGGAGTGTGATCGCTCCCCTCGGGCATCCGCTGCTGCGACGGCGAAAGCTGGGCCTGGAAGACCTGGCGGATATGCCGTTGATTCTGTTCGAACGGGGCTCGACGGGCCGGCAGCATGTCACCGACGCCTTTTTTGGGGCGGGCCTCTCGCCACGCGTCGAAATGGAAGCCACCAACACCGAGATCATTGTGCGGATGGTCGAAGCGGGGTTGGGGCTGTCGATTGTGCCCCTGCTGGCCAACGGGGCGGTCACGCACGATCGGCAGGTCGGGGTCCGCGCGCTGGGGAACCTGATTCGACCGATTCATTCCGGAATCTTGACCCGAAGGGGAGAGCAACGGTCGGCCGCCGCCCGGCAGTTCATCGAGTTTCTGCGGGCCGACTGGCCCACCCCCGCTCGCCGGTAAAGATCACCCCTGGCCTCAGTCGGTCGCACCGGTCGGACTACGCCGGGTCTTTCTCGTCGGCCGAGGCTCGGCCGCGCGACGGGATTTCGTGGACTGCGGATCCGAAGGTCGAGGTGCCGTGACGGCCTCGGTTTCCCGTTCGACCGCGGCAGGGGGCGGGCGATCAGAGGAACCGGGGCGAAACTGGTGATACGTCAACTCTCCCTGCCGGTCGATCACGAACGTGATCGCCCCGGATTGATGGGTGGAGACGACCTGGGCCGCCGGCCCGTATACGGCGGACAGTTGCCGGGAACTGTCGTGTCGGCCGTCGCTGACGACGACCCAGTCGGGGGTGGCCCACTCGGCCAGCCGGCGCGGGCTGGCGTTGGCGCGACCGTGATGGGGCGCCAGCAGGACGTCGATGTGCCGGGGGGCCTGCATCAGCACATACTCCAACCCATCCCGTTCCAGATCGCCGGTCAGCAGAATGCGGCGACCCCGGTATTCAATCAACAATACCAGACTGTTGGCATTGTCGGTGGGCAGCCGGTCAAAGGCGGGAGGATGCAGGAAGTCGAGTTGCACCGAGGGATCGAGCGGAACTTGATCGCCGGCATTGGTCGTTCTGATCGGCACTTTTCGATCGGCCAGCAGGTCGCAGGTCTGTTTGACGCTGGCCTGCTGGAAATCGAGAAAGGAGTTGTGGATCAGGGCGACATCAATGGGCAAAGTCTGCGCCAGTCCCGGGACTCCATTGAAATGATCGACATCGGCGTGCGATATGACGAGGGCATCGATGCGGCGGGCACCGAATTCCCAGAGCGCCTGCTGGACGGCCTGTTGCGCGCGGTGCGGATTGTCGAGTTGGCCGGCGTCGTAGACGACGGTTCTGCCGTTGGGAAGTTGCACCACGACCGCCAGGCCATGCCCGACCGACAGAAAGGTGCAGCGCAGTTCGCCCGGCTTCTGCGGCAGCAGTCCCCAGGCGAGGCCCCCCACGGTCCAGAGCAGCAGGGCCCGCCAGCCCCACCAGCGGGCCCTGCCCCCCGGCACGCCGAACGCGACGGCGGCCAGGCACAGGTAAAACCCTACCAGCCACCCATCGGATGGTCCGGGCAGATACAGGTGCCCTGCCGGAACGTTCGCCGCCACCCGCACGCATTTGAGCATTAACCCGAGCCCCTGGTCAAACAGCAGGGCGAAGGGTGCCGCCATGACCGGGGCGATGAACCCGACCAAGAGCAGCGCATAACCACACCAGAGAATGACCACCACCAGCGGAGCCAGCAGCACGTTAACAAAGAAGCCCACCGGCGACAGCAGGTGAAAGCGGGCCATCGTGAGGGGGAGCGTGAACAGCCAGACCGCCGCCATGGTGACGTGGGACTGGATCAGGATCCGCCGCAGCCAGTGTTGGAACCGTGCAAGCCGGGCGTTTTCCAACTCGGCCAGCGGTTCCAGCGGGGGATCGATGAACCGGCGCAGCCAGCGGCTGCAGGTGGGTGCCCAGATCAGCGCCGCCACCGCCAGAAACGACAGTTGGGCCCCGACATCGAACAGGTGTGCCGGGTTCCAGATCAGCACGCCCAACGCGGCCAGCGCCAGACCGTTCACCATGGTCCCGTCGCGATGCCAGGGGCGACCTGCGAGCAGCGCGACCACCATCAGGACGGCCCGCATCACCGGGGGCTGTGAATCGGCCAGAAATGAATACCCGAGCACACCCGACAGAATGAAAATCACACTGCCAGTCCGACCCAAGCCGGCCAGGCGCGCCAGGGTCCAGAGCAAGCCGGCCAGGATGCCGACGTTGGATCCGGAGATCGCCAGGATATGCATGGTACCACTCTCGGCGAACGCGGTGCGCAGGTCTTCGGGAATCGCGCTCCGCGTCCCCAGGAGCAGGGCGACCGCGACGGGGGCTGTGTCGGATGAGAGACGCGATTCAATCAGTCGTTCGGCCCGACTGCGGAGGGTGCTCTGCCAGCGCCGGACCGCATTGATGCCGCCGGTGAGCTTCTGCACGTCATCGGGTTCATCGCAGCGAACTGTGGCCAGCAGCCCCTCGGTCCGCAGAAAGCGCCGGAAATCAAATGCGCCGGGGTTGGAGGGGCCGACCGGCCGCGACAGCGAACCGACCACTTCGACTTCGTCGCCAATCGACACGTCGGTCAGATGGCCGGCGATATCGAGCCGGACGCGACCCGAGACCGATTGCTCACCGGTCGCCGACATCAGTTGACGGCACTCCAGAATCGCCAGGGTGTGGTCGACCTGGGGCACCGCCGAGGGAATCGCTTGTTGACGGCGAGGCTGCACCCAGGGCTGTTCGACGAGTCGCCCGCTCAAGCGCACCGGTTGTGGTGTTTCTTCGGCGTAACGGCTGATGTGATCGGCCCCCACGATTGACCAGCGCCAATGGTGCCAGCCACCACCGGCCGCGAGGACTGCCAGCAACAGACAGACACTGGCCCCAGATGGCTGGCGGCGGACGAGGCAGCCGGCCCAGGCCAACAGACTCAGCGCACAGGCGACGAACCACTGCGGCAGTTCGAGGTCCGCGTAATGATCGGCGAGAATGCCTGCCGAGAAGGCCAAAGCCACCGGAACCGACGGCACCCGCCGCCAGGCCGCACTGACGGTCAGCGACAGCGGCTCCGCGGGCGGCACATGACCGCCGGTTGCGGGCAACGCTGTCGGAGAACTGCTGGCCATGTCGAGGTTTTCCCAGAAATCCCCAGTGAGTTGATCGGGTGGCATCAGGATACCAAGACCCGGGGAGTGTTGCGCGTCTCGCGAACAGCGCAGTACCGGCACGGTGTGCCTCGGAAAAGTGGGGGGAATCTTAGGGGCCAACGGAGGGCCCACGTGGCCGCGGGAAAATCGGATGGCTTTACAGAGCGGCGGATCAGCAAGCCTCAGATGTCAGGAGTCGCTTTCGCAGCGGCCGGTTTCTCGACAATGCCCGCCCGGAAGGGCAATGCCGTGAAGGATTTGGGGGGGCGGGGTTGGGTGTCTGTGGCTGGTGGTTTTGATTTGTGTGTGACGCGGTCGTGCCGTGCGGCCCCCTCTCCCCCGGCCCCTCTCCCGCGGTGGGGCGAGGGGAGAAGTTTGCCTGTGGGCTGTGGGTCGGTGGCGAAAACGGAAATTGAAAAGGGCGTGGGATCGACGGAGCGATCCACGACTTTGGGGCCGTCGCTGATCAGTTCCGTTCGGGAAGCTGCGCGTCGACCTGTTTGCGCCAGGCCTGCAGTTGCCGCAGCAGGGCCTGGGCCCGGTCGGGTTCGCTCCGGGACAGATCGTGCTGTTCCGAAGGATCTTGCCCCAGGTTGAACAGTTCGAGGTGCTGGTCTTCGAAGAACTCGAGCAACTTCCAGTCTCCGGAGCGCACGGCACTGGCCGGCGTCGACGGGGGTGCATGGTAGTAGTGGGGATAATGAAAATAGAGCGACTCCCGCTTCAGCGGCGCCTGGGGGTCACGCCACTGGTCGAGCAGACTGACACTGTCGATTTCAAGGCCCTGCGGGAAGGAGACATTTGCCGAGGCCAGCAGGGTGGGAAACAGATCGGTCAGCACAACGGGAGCACGGCACACGGAGTCGGAGGCTGTGACACCCGGCCAGCGTACGAGCAGAGGGACGCGGAGCCCCCCTTCGTACAGCGTGCCCTTGCCCGATCGCAGCGGGAAATTGCTGGTGACGGGAAGCTGACGCGCTCCGTCGATGCCGATGTAGCCCCCGTTGTCACTGGTGAAGATGACAATCGTCGAGTCGCTGAGACCTCGTTCGGCCAACCGGGCGAGAACGCGGCCCACGCTGTCGTCGAGGCGTTTGACCATCGCGGCATAGCCCGGATTCTGGTGTTTGTATTCCGGTCGCAGACGCGCCTGGAAGTAATCGACGTCCGCCGCGGGAGCTTCGATGGGAGTGTGGGGCGCGTGATGTGCCAGTTCCAGAAAAAAGGGGCGCTGCACCGCGACGGCATGGTCGATGACGCGGAGCGCCTCGTCGGTAAGGCGATCGGTCAGGTATTCGCCCGGCCGTCCGAATTCGAGGTGCGGCACGTACCGAAACTCACCCCCGAAGCGGCCGGCCCCGCGATACGGCCAGAAAAAGGTCTGCGGGGCACCCCAGTGTGTCCCGCCGATGTTGATGTCGAAACCGTGGGTTTCAGGAGCGTGGGCGGCGTCGCCCAGGTGCCACTTCCCAACCGTGGCCGTCAGGTAGCCCCGCTGCTGCAGCAATTTTGCCAGCGTGATTTCCGAGTGGGGCAGGTCGTGCCGCGAGCGAGCCTGGCGCAGTGGCCGATCGGTGTCGCGCTGCAGGGAGCCTTCGGACCAGATGGTCATCTGCAGTCGGGCGGGATGCCGGCCGGTCAGCAGCGCGGCCCGCGTGGGTGTACACACAGGAGCCGGGGCATAGGCCTGCGTGAACCGCAGTCCCTGGCGGGCCAGGTGATCGAGGTGCGGCGTTTCATGCAGATCGGCTCCGTAACAGGCCAGGTCGGCCCAACCCAGGTCGTCGGCCAGAACCAGGACGATATTGGGTGGTCGCGACGGCGGTGATTCGGCCCGGGCCACGAGCGGATGAAGGGCCACCACCACCAACAGACACTGCCAAATCAACCGCATCGACCGAATTCCCCTGCCGGTGAAACTGGACCAGACCCTTCGCGGTCATGATAGCAGAATCGGCGGGCCGGGTTGGAGCACTGGGCTGCGGACGAGGGTGACGTTGTGAAGGAATTTGGGGGGTGCGGGGGTGGGTGGCGGAGGTCTAGAGGGGGTGATTTCTCACACCCGGCCCGCAGTTCCTCGCAGGGGAATCTCGCCCCCGTCGGGGCTGTTCAGCAACTGCGCCCCAGCACCTCTGATCGTCTCTTTCGCACGGCGAATGGGGGAATTGAATCGCGCGTTGGATCGACGAAGCGATCCACGACTTTGGAGCCGGGGCACGGCAGAGACCGGCGTGTCAGGCAGTGGCGGGGGTGCCCTCTGGGGCCCCGGCGTGCTTCGGCATCAGGGGTGCGGCGGACATGGTGGTCGCGAGGGCCATCAGGACCATCATGGCGAACAGCGTGGGGGAGATGACTCCCATGTCGAGGCCGATGTTCAGAACGATCAGTTCCATCAGGCCGCGAGTGTTCATGAGCAGTCCCAACGTGGTGGCATCGCGCCAGCCCAAACCGGTGGCGCGACTGGCCAGCAAGGTTCCGCCGAATTTGCCGGCGGTGGCGACCAGAATGATCAGCCCGCACACCAGCCATTGTTCCAGGCCATTGACCAGTCCGATCTGCGTGCGCATGCCGGTGAAAGCGAAGAAGGCGGGTAACAGCAGAATCGTCACCAGATCGACCAGGCGGGTGGTCAGGACTCGCGCCAGGGCACAGTCATGTGGAATGATGGCTCCCAGCAGGAAGGCGCCGAAGATGGCGTGGATGCCGATGAGTTCGGTCGTGACCGCCGACCCCAGCAGCAGGATCAGGACGACCGCCACCAGGTTGGGGGAGATCTCGTGCTCGCCGAACTTGCGGAAGTAGCGCTGGGCCAGCGGTCGGGCGACGAGAAACATGCCCGCGATGTAGAGCACCGTGAGGCCCAGAACGATGAAGGCGCTGCCCACCTTCGCCTGGGCCACCCCCACCACGAAGGCCAGCAGGCACCAGGCGGTCACGTCGTCGGTCGCGGCACATCCCAGAGCGACGACACCGATCGGCGAGCGATGGATACCGCGATCGGTGAGAATGCGGGCCAGCACGGGGAATGCGGTGATCGACATGGCGACCCCCATGAACAAAGCGAAGCTGGTGAAGGGGACCTCACTCGACGACATCCGCGGGTATAACCAGAGTGCCAGGCCCGAACCGAGGATGAAGGGGGTGATGATGCTCGAATGCGAGATGGCCACGGTGGCGTGAGCGCGATCCCGCAATAACTCGGGATTGAGTTCGAGCCCGACGATGAACATGTAAAGGATGACCCCCAGTTGGGCGATGGTCCCCAGCATGGGGGCCACGTCGGCCGGCAGAATGAACTGCTGTGCCGAGGGCCAGACCCAGCCCAGAAACGACGGCCCCAGCAGAATACCGGCGACCACTTCACCAATGACTGGAGGCTGACCCAGCCAGCGAAAGACGACGGCCAGACATCGACCGCAGATGAGGACGGCCCCCATCGCGATCAGCACGTGCAGCAGGGTGTGCGAGACGGCATGGTCGCCCGTCAGGCGGATCTGCGATCCCTCGGGCGCAACGGGAGCGGTGAGAGTCGACCCGAACTGGTTGATCAGCAGGAAGAGACCCAGCGCCACGATCGTGAAGAGTCCATAGCCGGCCCACACGCGCCAGGGGTGGGGCGTGGCGGAGGGGAGTTGACCCATGGCATTCGGAGGCGACAACACGACTCGGGCTTCGCAGAGAGACACAGGCTCCAGAACACAATCCCGACATCGTCCGCCGACGCGGGCCAGGACCGTGCACCGGCACACACCGGGCACGGTCTGAACAACAATCATTCTCCACGACGACACCCCAGCTCCGGGGCCCGCGCGTCAGGGTTTGACCCCTTCGGGGAGGTACAGTTCGTTGAGCTTATTTTCCTGGATTTCCGGGGGCGCTTCGTCGGACCAGGGCTTGATGGGCTGTTTGTCGGGAGTGTACAGCGATTCCATCGGCTTCCAGGCCTGGTCAACGCGTTCGGTGAACAGATCACCGATGAGCAGATCGGTGATGGTCCCCTTGAGATGGGGGAACGATTTGACGAAGTTGCCGAAGCTGAATCCGTCGTAGTATTCACAGACCAGTCGCCGCATGCGATCGATGCCCTGGTTGAACATCGGTCCCCAGTGTCCCAGTTTGTCGGCGGAGAGGTCTCCCGCAGCGAGGGCATCGGCCACCGCGTCGGCGGCCAGTTCACCAGACTTCAGAGCCAGCAGCACGCCCGATGAGTAGAGGGGATCGAGGAAGCCGAAGGCGTCGCCGATCAACACCCAGCCATCGCCCGAGACCTGGCGGGCCCGGTACGAATAATCTTTCGTGGCGAAGTAGCCGGTTTTGCGGGTGGCATTGGCCAGTCGTTCTTTGACCGCCGGGCACAGTTCGACTTCTTCGTTGTAGATCTGCTCGTGGCTGCCGCGCCCCTTGAAGAGATAGTCGAACGGCGCAACGACCCCGAGGCTGATGGTGTTGTCATGGAGCGGGATGTACCAGAACCAGCCCTTGCGATTGGGGGTCTGAATGACAATGGTGGCGCCTTCATCGCGACCGACGTCGCGGTAAGCTCCCTGCCAGTAGGTCCAGACGGCACCCTTGTTGAGGACGGGATCCCAGTTCCGCAGCTTGAATTTGTTCATCAGCAGGGCGCTCTGGCCGCTGGCATCGACGACGACTTTCGAATAGACGTCGCGTTGCGTGCCATCTTCCAGTTGCACCTTGACGCCGATGGCCTGCGAGCCATCGAAGAGCACTTCGAGGACGCGGGCCCCTTCGTGAACTGTGACCCCCTGCTCGCGGGCGTTGTTGAGCATCATCAGGTCCCATTCACTGCGCACGACCTGCCAGGTCTGCGAGCATTCGTGGGGCTTGTTGTCCCAGAAGTAGAAGGGGGCCGACAATTTGCCGGTGGCGTTCACGAACTGCACGCTGTGCTTTTTGACGAAGTGGCTGTTCTTCATCTTGTCGAGCATTTTCAGCCGTTCCAACACCCAATAGGTTTCGGGAATCAGCGACTCGCCGATGTGAAACCGGGGGAAGTGCTCGCGTTCAAACAACTCAACGCGGACGCCGCGCTGCGCCATCAACGTGGCTGCTGTGCTGCCTGCGGGCCCGCCGCCAATCACAACCACATCAGGATTTTCGTGAGTCAGCTTCATATTTCAGTCTCGTGGATTCGGGAGATCGGTTGTCACAGGACGAAAAATTTCAAGCCGCGAGGGGTTTCAGATCCACCGGCTGGCTTCAGTTTCGTGGGGTTGCCGCGCCTCGCGGAGCAGCGCCACCAGTTCATGCAGTTGCTTGGCGCTTAAATGCCCCAGTTGCCGCGAGTGACACTCGCGAATTGGTTCGTGCATTTCGCGCAACAATTCGACGCCGCTGGGGGTGATTGTCAACCAGACGACCCGCCGATTGTCGGACGGGCGGTCACGGGCGATGAGGCCCCGTTCCTCGAGCTTGTCGACCATCCGCGTGATATCGGGAGCCCGGGAGACGAGCCGGGCAGCCAGGTCGAGTGTGCGGATCGGCTGCGGGTGCTCGCTTTTCAGGAGCCGGAGCGCGTTGTACTGCTGCGGGGTCAATTCGTAGCGGGCAAACAGCTCGTCTTCGTAGGCCTTCAGGCGGTCATACGTCCGCCAGAGGTTCAAAAAGGCTTCCTGTTCGAGCGAGTCGAAGCGTTTACCCGTCCGCGATTGTCGGGGAGTCAGCGTGGACATGCCGAAAGTATAGTCTGCCAGACAATAGTTGTCCAGACAACTGTTTGCCCGAGGGGAGTTCCGAGGGGTCCGGTGGGGGGGGTGGAAGCCGTCGGGGCGGGTGGGGACTGGGGGCGGGGAATGCTTGTGATTTCTTCCCCGGGCGGCATAATAGAGACCGTGGCGCGGCTGCCGGTCTTCCGCAGCCTGTCGCGGCACCGGCGACTGGTACGGTTGCCAATTCTGGCCGGTCTGCCCCATTTCCCTTCACCTCCGTCGGTTCCGTGATCCATGCTGCAAGTTGGTCTCATTGGCCTGGGTCCTGAATGGCAGCAGCGTTATCGCCCGGCCCTGCAGAACCTGCGCAACCGGCTGCAGATTCGCAGCGTGTTCGCGACGGTTTCGAGCCAGGCTGAAGTGGCGGCGGCGGACCTCAAATGTGACCCGGCCCCCGGGGTCGTGGGGATGGCCGAGCGTGACGATATTCAGGCGTTCATCGTGCTCGATTCCGACTGGCACCTGCACGTTCCCGCCTGGACGGCCTGCCGGCTGGGGAAACCGGTTTTCCTCGCTGGTCGACAAGCGACACGGTTTTGTCGCCCGGACCTGCGCCGGTTTTCCGCCGAGTCGGGGGTGACGTTGATGCCCGGGCTGGCGCATCGGTACACCCCGGCGACATCGCGACTGCGGGAATTGATCGCCACACGACTGGGGCGCCCGCAGTCGATCGAAATCGAGGCCGCCCCGGAGTCACTGACCTCAACCACGGACAAGCCGGGCCTGCCGGTCGATCTGCAGGAACTGCTGGCGGTGGCGATTGACTGGTGCACGTGTGTGATTGGGACCACTCCCACGTCGATTGCCCAGGCCGCAGCCAACGGGTCGAACGGCGCACCGACGGCCGAACTGCGATACGACCTGGAATTCCGTCGTCCGCAGGCCGGTGGCGAAGCGCCCCGGGTGGCGGTGTCGACCGTTCAGCCGAATGCCGCGGTTTCGCATCGAACGTACGTCGTGCCGGTGATCCGGCGGGCCCTGGTCCGCTGCGCGAAAGGACAGGCGATTCTCGAACCGCCGCACCAGATCACCTGGGATGTGAACAATGCGCGGGTCGCCGAGGCTCTGACGTCGGACCGGCCCGAATTTGAAGTCATGCTCGACCACTTCACGCGCCGCGTGCTGGGGGGGCTGATTCCGGTGCCATCGCTCGACGACCTGCACCGGGCTCGTGAATTCGCGGCCCGCGTGGCACCGTAGCGCGGCGCCGGTTCGGGCACGCCCGACAACAAAAAACCACGGCACGATCATCAGGATCGTGCCGTGGTGTCGATCAGCAGGCTGCCGTTCGGCGGCGGTTAGAACCGCCAGTCCACGGCGAAGTTCACCGTGTTGAACCCGAACGACGAGCGTTGACTGGTGTTGATCGTCGCACCGTGCAGGTTGTAGTTGATGTCGGCGGCGGCACGGGCCACTTCGTTGACATACACATAGTTCCAGCCGATGCGGGTCTTGGCGTGTTTGAACACATCCATCCGGTTGATCAGCGGAATCCAGGCGAAGCCGTTGAATTCACCCCACAGCGAGGTATCGAAGATCGGCGAGATGTGCGTGTTGGTCAGAGTCTGCGTGGTGGCACCCACCTGCGTCTGGTTGAGGAAGTCGTTACCCGCCACAACCAGGTTGCCTGTGCCAGGCGCCTTGTTCAGGTTCAAGTTGTTCGAGGTGATGTTGCTCTGCTGCACGTTGGCAGCGATCGCGACTTTGGTCATACCGGCGATCTTGAAGTGCTCGCCACCCACCTCATACCGGATACCGATCGCCGGGCCAACCAGGTTGTTGACCGTGGACGATGAGATGTACGTCGAATAGGGAGCGAGAGGATAGTTGGTCGCCGTGGTGAGGGTCGTAAAGGGTCCGGTGATCGTCGAGGGGTCGCCGGTGCCGTTGCCGCCACCCGCGGTACCTGCCGTGTAACCCAGACCGCTGTCGTCACCGCGGACGAAGAGGTTTTCGTAGATGCGCAGGTACTTGGCACCGAAATCGAACTTGATCTTGAAGGTATTGCGTTCGAAGAACGGGGTCAGCCAGAAGTCGGCGTCAGCACCGTAGATGCCCTGGGTGTACTGCACATAGAACTGGGTATCGAAGGGCAGCACGTAGGGCACGTTATTCTGGTCGGTCACGATGATCCCCCACAGAGCCCGCAGGGTGTTGGGGTCATCGGGATTGGCGGTGTAACCCTGGGGAGCGTTTCTGATCGACTGTTCGAACAGAATGAACCCCGAGAGATTCATACCGCTGCCATCGGGCTTCTCGCGACCGAGGGCCGCTTTCAGACCGTCCAGGTGGACGTTGGGGATGAACCCGGTCGTCTGGTTCGCCTGGAAGGTTCCCGGATTCCCACCGGGGAAGAACGTCGTTCCCCGCTGGGTCGAACTACCGATGTATTGCGGTCCGGGGCGTTTGCCTGAGCCGTACAGGTAGTCGAGACTGAATACGGTTTTGAAATCGTATTCGTCGTCTTCGTGGTACTGCCACAAGCCACCCTGATTGTACGTTTCGGCAATCCGGGGGGCCGCCATGGTGGGATCTTGCGGCCAGGCCGACGGCGGGACCACTCCTGACATATCGGAGTAACCCCCGGGTGCACCACCCTGATACGGCGCCTGGGCCACGAAGGCCGGGGGGCCGCTGGGTGCATAGCCCGGTGCCGGGACCGGTTGCAACGTCCCGCCTCCACCCGCGAAGGGTTGAGCTTCGGGTTCATCAGAATCGGAATCGTCGGAGGCGCTCGCCAGAGTCACCTTACCCGGTGCCGCGCTCCGTGGCGGAGCGGCAACGGCGGTTCGTCCGAGAGTCGCCGCGAGCATTAAACCGCAGACCAGCGCTGGCCAATGTGGAATCCGCATCAGACTGTCCTTACCTTCAGGGCATTCCCTGGGACTGTGATTTCCATCTCCCGCCACTGGTTGTTTCCAGCGCAAGAGAATGGACCTGCGGATTTTATCGGCCCCCTCAGTTGGCAAACTGTAGCGATTGTTCCTGCGGTAGCAGTTTTGTCGGAACTGCCGGTCCTAACGGAAACGCACGCAGACCGGAAAAGGGATCGCCACCGGCTGCCCAGCCTGCTTAAGTTCTCCAGTTTCAGGATTGATTTGGAAAACCACGATGGTACCGCTGTCCTGGTTTTCCGCCAGGAGCCATTTCCCACTGGGGTCGATGGCGAAATTCCGGGGGGTTTTGCCCCCGGTTTTCTGGTGTCCGCGGGCGGTCAGCTTGCCGGTCGCCCCGTCGGCGGTAAAGATTGCCAGGCTGTCGTGCCCCCGATTCGAGCCATAGACGAACTTGCCCGACGGATGCACGACGACTTCCGCGGTATATGAGGTGCCGCTGAAGTCGGCCGGCAGAGTGGTGATGGTTTGTAATTCTTGCAAAACGCCCCGCTCGGCATCGTAGGACAAGACGGTGACGGTGTTGGCCAGTTCGTTGATCACGTAAGCGGTTTTCCCCGAGGGTGACAGGGCAAAATGGCGGGGCCCCGAACCGGGGGCGACCGCCACGTGGGGGGGCTGGTTGGCGACCAGTCGGCCGGCTGCCGGGTCGAAGCGGTAGACCAGGACCTGATCCAGACCCAGGTCGGCGACGAACGCAAATTTGTTGGCGGCGTCGAGGTTGATGGAGTGGGCGTGGGGCCCTTCCTGACGACTGGCATTCACACTTTTGCCGGTATGCTGAATGGCTGAACTGGCCGGTTGCAGGCTGCCATCGGCGGCGATGGGCAGCGAGGTACAACTCCCGCCCCCGTAATTCGCGACGAGCACGTTCTTGCCTGCTTTATCCACCACGAGGTGACAGGGACCGGCTCCCGCCGAGACCTGCTGATTCAGCAGTTTGAGCTTACCGGTCTGCTGGTCGATGGCGAACGCGACGACGCCCCCCGTGGGTTTGCCCCCGGCGTCGGACACTTCGCTGACCGCGTACAGGAACTTGCGATTGGGATGAATCGCCAGGAACGAGGGGTTCTTGATCTCGGCAGCCAGTTCGACCCCGGTCAGGGCACCGGTGGTCGGGTTCAGGCGGGCCTGATAAATGCCCTTGCTTTCGCCGCCGGTGTACGTGCCCACGTACACCCAGGTCCCCGCGTCATCCGCCTGCGCAATGCCTGCCAATGCCACCATTACGAACCCCAACGCCCAGAGACCATTTCGCATGTTGTTAAACCTTCAGTGAAACCAGGGTGACGTTTCCAGGTGAAAAACCGACCGAGACGATCATTTCCGTTTGATGGAATACAACCGGGCCGATGTCCGAATCAGTAGACGATCGCCGACGAGAGCCGGGGTGGCCATACACATGTCGTCGTCGGCCAGCGTATTGGTGTGCAGGTGGCTGAACTCGTCTCCGGCGGCAAACACGAATGTTTCGCCATATTCGTTGAGACAAAATACCTTGCCGCCGCTGGCCCAGGGGGACGCGGTAAAGGCCTTGCCATTCGGAATCCGCTGCCGGTCGTAAATGATCTCACCCGTCTGGGAATTCAGACAGGCGAACAGACCGCGATCGTAGAGAATGTAGAGTCGGCCCTGGTAAACCAGCACCGACGGGTTGTAGGGAGCCACCAGCGGCTGGTGCCAGGCGACCGACTTCTTGTCTCCGGTTTCTTTGCCAACTGAAATGTCGCCACTGCCCCCCGGGCGGATGGCGAACAGCGGACGTTTCAGATCGAGAACGTAGCCCGAGCCCACATAGAGCAGTCCGCCATCGGCGAACGGGGTCCCGATGGTGATGACCGACATGCCCCCCAGTTCCCACAGGACATTGCCGGCGAGATCATACGACCGGACGCGATTGGTGCCCGCCGTGACGATTTCTGTGCGGAGTTCATTCTGCCAGACGAAGGGGGTAGCCCAGTTGCTCGATTCATCGCGAGATTTTCGCCAGATTTCCTGACCGGTCGCCGCGTCGAGCGCCAGCAGATACGACGACTCTTCGTTGTCGTTCACCAGATACAGGCGATCCTGAAACAGCACCGGGGAGGCGGCGGTTCCCCAGCCGGCGCGAGTCGCATGCGGTTCCAGCAGTTTCGACCAGGCGAGATGACCGTCGAGGTCGTAACAGAACACACCCAGGTTGCCGAAGTAGGCGTAGACCCGTTTGCCATCGGTCACGGGTGTTTCCGAGGCATAGGTGTTCTTGATGTGCAGGGTGGTGGAGGGCCGACCTTCGTGTGCGGTCTGTTCCCAGAGAATCTTGCCGGTCGTCAGATCGAGGCACATGACCTTCCACAGATGGACGGTCTGGGGAGGTTCGCGCTGTTCTCCTTTGAAATAGAGTCCCTTTTTCGCTTCGGGTGTTTCACCCGTATTGACCACGGTGGTCACAAAAATGCGATTGCCCAAGACGATGGGAGAGGACCAGCCCAGTCCGGGAAGATCGGTCTTCCATTCGACGTTCTCGGTCGCCGACCAGCGGTCAGGCAACTGGTCACTGGCCCCCACCCCGGTGGAGTGCGGACCGCGGAACTGGGGCCAATTGGCTGTGGCATTGGGTTCGGCGGCGAAGCCGGTGGAAAACACAAGGGCCCAGCATATCGCGACCAGACAGGCCGCAACCCGCCCACACAGGAACCATTTCATCGGGAGACCTCTCTGCAGGACCAGACCTGCCGGGCTAGGAGAAGCGCTTGATCAGCGTGACTTCATTGCCGGCTTCGTTGAACCGCACCTCGTCGGAAAAGGCCCGCATCAGCAACATCCCGCGACCATGGGGGCGGTCGAGATACGCGGGGTCGGTGGGATCTGGCTGATTGCGATAATCGAAGCCAGCCCCTTCGTCGCGGATCGTTACCGAGACGTGATCGGGCTCGATCTTCGTCTGCAGATGGATCCGTCGATCGCTGTACGGGGGCAGCCGCCTGCGCTCTTGCGCCAGGTCGTGATAGGCGTTGCCGTCGTCTTCGCGCAGTTTCGAGTCGATTTCCAGGTTGCCATGGAAGTAGGCGTTCATCAGCGCTTCATCGACAGCCGTGGCGAAGCGCAGCGCTTCACTTTCATTGAACAAGCCACGTTCTTCGACGATCTGCCGCAATTCGTGCGTAAAGCCCGACAGCAGTTGCAGATCGTTTTCCAGTTCGCACTGGATTTCGTTCTTTCCGGCTTTCAGGGCGGTGAGGAGCGGATGTCGGGGGGTCAGGGCCAGGAGCCGGGAGACGGTCTCGGCCAGATCGACATTCAACTGGCTTTTAGGGACGTAACTGGCGGCCCCCTTGTCGAACGCCTCGAGGGCGATTTCTTCGCTTCCCACGCCGGTCATCAGCACCACGGGAATGCCGGGATGGACCGAGCGGACGAATTCCACGAGTTGCAGACCATCGAGTTCGGGCATCTGCAGATCCGTGATGATGATATCAGGCAGACGGACTTCGATCTGGGCAATGGCTTCCATGCCGTTCGCCGCGTAGGCGACCGTCCATTCTGGATTCTTCTCAAGGATCGAACCGGCAAGTCGACGATCGATTCCCGAGTCGTCGACGACCAGAAGATGAGGCATTGGATCAGCCTTGCTGGAACTCACTCATGTCACGCGCCGCGGGAGCAGAAAATGGCGGCCTTCCGCCCCGGGGGCCAGGCCGGAAAAGGGGGAGCGCACCCATCAATCCTGCCGTATGCTGCCAAAGTACGGTCCTGTTTTCCAGTCTGCTCCCGGCATTCGGCAAAGAATTTCTCTGACAGGCCGGCAAATTCTGGAATTCTCAAGAGCTGAATTCCCTCAGCGAAGTACTATGGAACGGTACAATTCCAGGAAGGGCGGGGTATTTCCGCCGGGAACGGACCCACGGGCGGGGCACGCCACGAGACACCACGTCTTAAGCCGGGGGGTTCCACGAGGAATTCAGGCAGCAAATGAAGCGGAAACTGGGACAAATCTGGACGCGTGTGTGGGGTCAGTTCGCGACCCCGAAAGTCGATGACGCCGACCTGGAGCGGTGCTACCAGGAGGCCCGTCGGCAGATGCCCGTCCCCGTGTTCTGGCTGCTGGGCAAGGCGCAGTCGGGCAAAACGTCGATCATTCGCGCGTTGACCGGCAATACCCGGGCCGAAATCGGGACCGGCATTCGCCCCTGCACCCGGACCGCCCAGCAATACCCGTTTCCCAGTGAAGAGAACTGCATCCTGCGGTTTCTGGATACCCGTGGTCTGGGGGAAGTCGATTACGACCCGACCGAAGATCTGAAACAGTTTCAGGACCAGGCCCACCTGCTGATCGTGGTCATGAAAGCGCTGGACCACGCCCAGCAG
>JAFEBR010000940.1 GCA_018242565.1 Planctomycetota bacterium
AGTCATTGTGAATCTGATCGCTAACACAACCACCAAGAAGGGCCTCACAGTTCGCGCCGCGCGGGATCAACGAAAAGACGAAACCGGAATCGAAGTCAGCGAAGAGGAACGCGAGCATCTGAACATCACCCGCGCGAAGTTCCACGGGGAATGGAACTATTCCATCAAGCCAAGACGCCAGAAATTGTAAATGTTATTTTTTCGCCCTGCCTTAGCCAACCACGGAGGGATTCTGGTGCCACGCGGTTCCGAATCGCCGGCGCAGTAGTTCTTTCGCTTCTTGCAACTCGCGTTCATCCACTCGGACGCCTCCTGGACAGTACAGGCGGGACGACAGGTCGAGTCCGAGGAAGGTCAGACGGGTGAGGAAGGGCGACGACGCCAGCGCTCGGGCCCCCTCGGGGCCGATGGGGTTCTGCATCAAATTGAGGTAATTCAGTCCGCTCAAATGAGGCGAGGCGGCAATGGCACGCGCTCCTTCCGCAGTGATACCGTTTTCCGTCAAGTGCAGGAAGCTGAGTCTCGGCATAGCCGTCGATCCCGCCAGCGCCTGAGCCCCTGCGTCGCGAATGAAATTTGACGGAGAGGCGTCGAAGCCTCCCAGGTGAAGATGTGTCAGGCGTCTCAGTTGTGACGATGCGGCGAGCGCCTTGGCCCCAGCGGGTCCGATGACGCAGTCGGACAGATCGAGGTAGGTAAGGCGCGTGAGATAACGAGACGAGGCGAGAATGCGAGCGCCCTCGGGACCAATGGGCTCCTCGCTGTCCCACCCCGACCAGTGCGCCGGTCCCAAGCTGAGGTCGTTGATTTGCTCAAGTACGGGGCTGGCCGCGAGCCGCTCCAACTCACGAATGCCGAATTCCGCAAGCATGAGCGCGTGCACCCAGGCCCAGAGTGAGGCTCGATCAGGCGATACTTCGCCCGGCCACTGATACCCGGCGGAGTCCCACGTCTGCCCGCCAAGCAAATACAGACGCAAAAAACCGTGTTCGATCGTGCCGCCCTGACCGTCGGCAAAGAAGTCCGTCCGCAGCGGGGGCAGACCCTTCTGCCAGGCGGCCCGATGGTCCTGGAGAAGTTGTTTTTCCAGCGCTTGCGCCGTCGGTCGCGCCGGATCGTCCGAGGCCAGACGACTTAGCCGGCACTGAACATGGATGAGCTTTCCCCGTGCCCGTTCAGAATCATCCTGACCGTACTCTTCAAGCCAGTCAGCCAGGGCGAGCCGTGGAGTGTCGTCATTGGGGTTGTCCTTGACCGCCTGAATCAGAGCCCACAAATCGGAGTGCATGTGAAAACGATTTCGCTGGTCGAGGCGCTGGAGACGAGGTGAATTTGTGATCCTCTGCATGAAACGCGTCAGCTGGCATGCCGGAATTCGCCCGTCAGTAGGAGAATTGGAAACGGTGTCGTCTTCCAATCCGTTTTGGGCCCATCCCGATTCCGCGTAACCAACGTCGGCGACAGTGATGAAAATACCCCCTGCCTCACAACGGAGCAACCATGTTTCGGTCTACGAATCCGTAGCCGGGGGCACAGCTTAATATTTGGGCTGTGTTGTGCATCACCTGCCTGGCGAACGGTGGGCGTG
>JAFEBR010000941.1 GCA_018242565.1 Planctomycetota bacterium
CCCGATCTGGCCCGTATGAAGGAATTCGTCAAGGATCCCGTCCTGTTTCGCTTCGAATATGCCGACGGACTGAAAGCCACCATGTTCCTGATGAATGGCCTGGTCGGCGATTTCACTTTTGCTGCCCGAATCAAAGGTCAGACCGCCCCCCTCTCGACGCTGTTCTACCTGCCTCCGGTCCCCAACGTCACTTACTCGGCGGCCCTGATGTCGAAAGCCGAAGAGACGTTCCGCACGGGCAAAGCTCCCTATCCGGTGGAACGTACGCTGCTCACAGGGGGACTGGTCGAAGCGGGCATGCAGTCGCTGCACGCCGGGCAGAAGCGACTGGAAACGCCACATCTGGCGATTCGTTACCAGCCGACCCGCGAATCGACGTTTTCGCAAAGCTGACGGCGCGCGAAGGGGCGAGGGACAATCGCACGGGGGGCCTCGACGCCACTCAGGCGTCGGGGCCACCTGTGGTGGCCCCCGAATCGTGTGGTGTTCACAGACAAGACTCTCTCCGGGTGGCGGGTTAACGGCTGAAAGGAATTGCGGTTAAACTGGTCGACGCAGCGCAGTTTTCAACTCGGTGAGCCACACCCGAAACTGCCGCTGCGATCATCGGCATCACCCATGAGGGAGTTTAAAATGCCACTGCCCACGATTCGGGGTTTGATTGACCGACGCGTGCTGGTCAATTTTCGAGTTGACCCTGACGTTCTGGCGCGTGTGCTGCCCGCCCCCTTCCGACCGCAAGTCGTCGGTGGTTACGGAATTGCTGGCATCTGCCTGATCCGATTGAGCCAGATCCGGCCGCTTGGTTGGCCAGCCGCATGGGGATTACGTTCCGAAAACGCCGCCCACCGCATCGCCGTCGAATGGGACAATCAAGGCCAGGTGCAGCGTGGTGTGTTCGTGCCCCGCCGCGACACATCGTCGTTCTGGAACTCACTCGCGGGCGGGCGACTGTTTCCAGGGGTCTACCACCACTCCAAATTTGAAGTGCGTGAGACGCCAGACGAATATGCCGTGGCCTTCCAGAACCCAGATGGCATGCAGTTGAGCGTGGAGGGCCGTGTTTCCGAATCAGTGCCACCCGATTCGGTTTTTCCGACATTGGCCGCCGCCTCGGACTTCTTTCTCCAGGGGGCCGTGGGATATTCCCCCGGAAAACACCAGGGGCAATTTGATGGCATGAAACTCTGCACCACCACCTGGGACATGACGGCATTAGCCATCAGCCACGTGTCTTCCAGTTGGTTTTCCGATCCGTCGCGATTCCCCCCCGGCAGCCTGGTCTTTGATTCGGCATTCCTGATGCGGCAGATCGCCCACGAATGGCGGGGGACGGAAGGGATTTCGATTCCCCAAGCCGCGGCAACCTGCTGCGAATGAGTTTGCCACCACCGGCGCACCGTAGTCATTCGTCGAGCGCCCGCATTGGGAAGATATCCGAGCGGTCGTGTTGTTGCTTCAGCAAATTGGTCAACTCAGCCACACGTTCCGGATGGCTGGCTGACACGTCGGTCGATTCGGCGGGATCGCGCCGCAAGTCGTACAGTTCAACAGGCCCGGGATTGAGCGGCGCCTTCGGCCCTGGATTCAATCGCTGCCGCACGGCTTTCCAATCGCCGACACGGACTGACTGCTGTCCCCCGTATTCGGGAATCTCGCGGTACAGGAACGGTCGCGGTGGCTGCTCTTGTCCCAGCAAGGTGGCCGCGAAACTGACCCCGTCCAATCCCGGGGGAATCGCATCGTGAGCCCCGATCAAATCGAGCAACGTCGGCAGCCAGTCTTCAAAACCGGTCACCCTCGTCGATTCGCCCCCCGGTGAGATGGTGCCTTTCCAGCGCACTATGCAGGGGACCCGTACGCCCCCCTCGTACAACGAGCCTTTCCGCCCGCGAAAGTCGCCGGCGCTCCGAAAAAAGTCGGTGTCTGTA
>JAFEBR010000942.1 GCA_018242565.1 Planctomycetota bacterium
ATCGTCGTCGTTACCCCCCTGTTTTCTGCCCGATTCGGCACTGATAACGGCCCTCAATGTCGCTGCCATGCGCGGACTGACTGTCGATGTTGTCATCCCGGAGCACAGCAACATTTCGCTGGTTCTGTGAGCCGCCACGGCTCAATGATGGCAGGTCGTGCAACGAGGGGGCCGGGACTGGATAACATGGCGGCATTCGTTGGTTCGGCCAATTGGGAGCCGAGGAGCCTCCGCCTCAATTTCGAGTTTAATTTGAAATGTTACGACACTGAGCTGGCGCACACACTCACCGACATCGCCCCTGGCCAACCCCATGGCGATTTCGATAGGTGGCGTTCAATCTTTTTTCGACGCGACGGAGGTGGGGCATCAGCCTGTCGACGCCACATAAATAATCAGTATGGCCACATCTGCGTCGCCTATCGGCACCGTGTAAGCACGCCTCGGCGATGGTGGTTTGCCGTCGCCGAGAATCAGGAGCCTGCCGCACAGCCGTTGTCAGGGACTCGCCTGCTTCAAACGTTGCGATCTTGCCGAGTGCCGCAAGAGCTGCCGCCTGCGCCTCTTCTTCCGAGGTGTCGGCGAGAACTTTCAGCAACTCGACGGCCCCTCGATCCCGACGAATGCAGATGGCCACAACCTGCGTTTCCGGTTGCTGCAGAAAGATCCCCAGGTCATACGTGCCGCGACCTCCGCTGCCGACCACGCCCATGACGATGCGTTCACTGGCAGCGACGGTTCCTTCCAGTCCCAGCGCCGAGGCCGGAATGATCGTAGGGGCGGCGAAGACGGCACTGCCGGCGACCGCTGCCGTCGATATCAGCATGGTCCGACGCGAATACACGTTGTTGACGGGGGCATGAACACAGCACCTGAAAAGAAAGAAGATCGAATGGCTTACTTGGTCGAAGCGGGCTTCGAGATGCGCAGGTTTTCGAACCAGTACAGGCCTGACTTACCGGGGGCGACGATGTCCAGATCTCCATCCTGATCGAGGTCTTTCAAGGCCATTTGCAGGCCGGTTCCCGCCGAGCCACGCGCAAAATCCTGCAGCGCATCGCGTTGTTCCGGGTCGGACGGTGCGTTGGGCGCCGCCTCTCCCTGATAGACGACCGTCTTCACCCATTGGGATGTTTTGCGGTCATACTTAAAGAGGTAAACACACGGCTCGGCAGTGGCCCCCGGTTCGCTGGCGTGGGCATAAATCCGTTTGCCGGTGACGAATTCCAACTGGCCATCGCCATCGAAATCGCCCAGGTGCAGGGTGTGTACCTGCGAAAAACTGTTGTCGATGTCGGCCTTGGTCCAGGTCCGTTTCCCGGCGGCGTCCTGGGATTGTTTCATCCAGTGCAGGCCAAACGCGTGCCCCATGCCCCACACGATGTCGGTCTTCCCATCGCCATCGAAGTCGTGGCCGAGGATCTCGATACTGGCGGTCCCGAGATCGAAATCGGCGTGATACTTCCAGTCCGCCTCGCGCTCGGCCGGTTGTTCATACCAGCCCTTGGGAGTAATCAGGTCGATTCGTCCATCGCCATTAAGGTCCCCATGCCCCAGGCCATGGCCAGCCCCTTGCGGGGCCAGTTGTCGCAGTTTCCACTCGACCTTGGGCTGGCGCGACGCCAACTCATAAAAACAGACCTGCCCGCCGACATTGGGCAGAAACACGCGTGTGTTGTTGCCGTACAAGTCCAGCAGGTAGCCCGTCTCCATCGAGCCGGGCGTGTCGATCGTGTGTTCCTTCCAGGGTTGGGTGGCGTCTTGCGGGTGTTCAATCCAGGAAATCCGCCGACTGAAATAGGCGCAGGTCACGATGTCCACCAGGCCGTCCCCATTCACATCCCAGGGTTGGTCGGCGAAATCTTCGTAATAGTGCGGATTCGTGCCCCGCGGCACCTCGCGCACCTTGTGCCGCGTCCAGTCGGGGGCGGCATACCACGAATCGCCGCTGAAAATGTCGAGCTTGCCATCGCCGTTGAAATCGGCGACCCCGGCGGCCTCGAAAGGCGACCGATCGTTGACTGTATGTTTTCGCCATTTCGAAGCCGGAGGGGCATCGGCCCCGTAAATCACAGGCTTCGCAGCGCAGGCAGCCCAGAGGGTCAGCGCGAGACAGAAACAACGGACTTGCAGAGGGGGTAGCAGCACGAGGCGAACTCCGGTGCGTGGCAATGGGTGACAACGGCAAGGCAGACTAAACCACGATTTGGGGGCGAGTCAATTGTCTCGTGAGCAGACGACATGTCGAATCGTGTGTTGGCCAACTGGCGTTCCTGGCCGGATCTGCCAGAATGCTGTGCCATCCGCGCCGAGACTGTTCGCGTGCGGTCTCAAATCGCGATCAACGCTGTCATCGAGGAAGGACTTCATTCGCCATGGGTTGCTGCGAGATGCGTACCGTCGACTCGGGTTTCCGACGAGCCCTGTGTGCCAGCCTGGCGCTGCTCGCCTGGTTGGGTTTGGCGAATGATGCCGTGAAAGCCGACGAGGTAACGCGCGTGTTCCTCTTCGCTGGCCAGTCCAACATGGTCGGGTCCGATGCGCACGCCGAGCGCATCGATGACTATCCCGAATTCCGCGGAGCAGGCAAGCCGCAGGCCGATGTGTTGTATTCCTACATCCTGGGCAATGGCGATGAGGCCTCGCAGGGCTGGAAGCCGCTCCAGCCTTTGAGCGCGTTTGGCCCTGAGCTGACCTTTGCCCGCCGAGTGAAGCGGCAGGTCGATGGTCCGATTGCGATTATCAAATCGGCCGTGGGGGGCACTACGGTCGCTTTCGATTGGAATCCTGATGCTCCTGAGAAAGGACAGAAATTGTATCCCCGGACTCTCAAGCTCATCCGGGACTCGCTGTACGACTTGGAACAGCGTGGCATTCGCTACCGGCTGGAAGGGGTCATGTGGCATCAGGGGGAAAACGACATGCTCGACCGCCAGCTCTACAAACAATACGCCGCGGGATTGACCCGACTCATCGCCCAGTTACGTCAGGACCTGCAGGCTCCGGAGCTGAAATGGTATCTCGCCGAGGTCAGCGAAAAAGGGATCTGGGGCATGGATCACCGCAGCAACCTGGGGATTTTTCGTGAGCAGCAGCAGCAGGTCCTGAACGGAGACCCTTTGTTGCGCTGGGTGCCCACCTCGCATCTGGCGTTCGAAGTCATGGGGAGTGGTCAGCCGCACTATCACTACGGGACGCAAGGGCAACTGCAACTGGGGGAGGCGTTCGCCGAGGCTTACCTCAAAGAGATTGGCCGGGCCGTTCCGCAGGCCGACCGCCGATTCCGAGGCGACTTACCGGTCGTCAAACCGGCCCGCGTGCATTTGTTCGTGGTAGCCGGTCAGCGCAATATGGAGGGGGAAGACGCGTTCGTGGCCGAGATTCCGTCCGTGGCGGGTTTCGAGTCGTTGACGAAGTCACAAGACCAGGTGCTCTTCCGCTATTCATTAGGGGGTGGCGTGTGGACCTCGGCGGACTGGGAACCGCTGGGGCCAGTTGACGGCCTGGGCAACTTCGGACCCGAACTCAGCCTGGGGGCTCGTTTGCGACGTGCCGTGCCCGCTCATGACGGAGTCGCGATCGTGAAATTCACGCACAGCGGAGCCCAGTCGCCGGACTGGTCTCCGCAGGGAACACCCGAAGCGCATCGCCAGTTGTACCCCAAGTTTCTCGCGTTCGTGCGTGAGGCGCAGAAAGATCTGGAACGTCGGGGACTCGAATGCCGTCTGGAAGCTGTCTTTTGGCATACCGGAGAGAACGACACCTTTTTCGGTCCGTATGCGCAGAACTACGCCAAAGGGTTACAGCCATTGATTGAGCAGGTGCGTCTCGATCTGCAGCAACCCGGGCTCCCCTGGGTGATCTCTGAGCAGCATCCGAAAGCTCCCTGGAAGAACATGGATGCGGTGAATGCCGGTTTGCGTGAACTGGCGAAAACCGTGCCGCATGTTACGACGGTGGACACCACTCCCTTGCCGCATGGCAAAAACTTCTTCGGCACCGCCGGCACGCTCGCACTGGGCCAATCATTGGCCGAGGCCTACCTCAAGACCGCCTCACCAGCCCCCGGCAAATAACCTATCAGCCGGCCCCTCATCTCTTTGGAGTGCGGCCGCCCGGCTGCCGCTTTTCGTAGTTCCGACTGCAACCAGCGGTGGACAGAACCCCCATCGCCAAGTGCTTTTTTGTTTCTCAACAACTTCGCACGGCATCGTTCGACGCAGCTCTCCGATCTCGTTCGGCGCAGGTCTCCCGACCTCGCCGCTGGCCCGACCGCAGGCCTCCCCTCATGCGCCACGGCGTGGCATTGTCTGGTCGAACGTTCAAAGGTTTGTGAACCAGGAGAGTAGGAGAGGGACCGCACGATTGCGGTCGCCCCTCCCCTCATCAAACCGGACTGGCAGATTTCCGGCATCCGGC